>NZ_JAHWBL010000002.1:0-172281 GCF_029493445.1 Nocardioides sp. ChNu-99
GGCCGGGGCAGCCGGGGCGCCCGGGACGCGGGCGGCGGCACGGCGGGTGGTGCCCGCTCCGGCGGGGACGGTGGTGCGCGTCGTGCGCGGCGCCCGGGCGGCGGGAGGTGCGGCCGCCGGCTCCGGCGGCGGCTTCGGCGCACCGTGGGGGCAGTAGGTCAACGACATGTCACAGTGCTCGCACCAGGCGTCCGCGCTCACCCGACCACCATAGGACGACGGAGGTCCCCGGCTCCAAGCCGGACGGGGTACGGCGGGCTCGATCCGGGCCCGACGTGCGCGACGTCACGTGGTGCGGGCGGGAGCGGACCACGCGCATCTCCGCAGGCCGGCGGTCCGCCCGGCGCCAGCCCAAGACGGCTCCGCTGCTTGGATGCGGGGATGGACGGACGCGACGAGCGACACCTGAGCCGGCTGAGGGCGATCGCGGCGGTGACCGCGGCACCCCACCGCTACTGGGACCTGATCTCGGCAGTCCGGACGCTGGACGAGGCGGTCGTCGCGCTGCAGGAGACCTACGACCTGGGCGAGGAGGAGGCACAGGCCGTGCTCGCTCTCCAGGGCCGTAACTTCGTCGAGTCCGAGGTGCAGAAGGTCCGGGAAGCCCTGGGCGGGCAGCCGGGGACTTACCCGGAGCCGCCGGTCGTGCCTCCGTCGGACGAGCCCCACGAGGTGGCCTCGTCCCGCGTGTGCGACGCACGCGGCGACGTCCCGCCGGAGCCGCCCCACCTCGCTCCCGACCGCGTGGGCGACCTGGTCCACTACGCGCGCGCCCAGGCCGAGTGGCTGCGCCACGAGCAACGCGAGGCCCGGTCGCGGAACCTGCCGCACGAGGGGGGCGACGAGGCCATCGCCACCTGGGAGACGGTGGCGCTGGCGCTCGCGGAGGCGTTCGACCTCGTGGACCTGCTCCCGGGCGAGGACGAGGTGCGTGGTTTCGAGGGCCGCTAGCGCGGCCACCTCAACCACCGAAGCCGCGGGGCCGGCTCAACCACCGAATCCGCGGGGCGGGGTTTCGAGGGCCGCTAGCGCGGCCACCTCAACCACCGAGTGCCCGGGCGGCCACCTCAACCACCGAGTGCCCGGGCGGCCACCTCAACCACCGAGTGCCCGGGCGGCCACCTCAACCACCAAAGCCGGGCGGCCGGCGCGACGACCGGGCCGCTCGTAGGCTCGACGGCATGACCGCGGTCGTCGTCGTCCTGCTCCTCGCCGCGGTCGCCGCTGTCGCGGTGGCCGCCGCCCAGCGGGCGCGCGCGAGGCGCGAGCGGGAGCGGGTGGCCGCGCTCGAGGCCGTCACCCGCGTCGCCGACGAGGACGTGACGCGCTTCGGCGAGGAGCTGCAGGACCTGCACGTCGAGACGCTCACCACCGACCTCGACGTCGCGATGCGCCAGGACTACCAGCGCGCGCTCGACTCCTACGAGGCCGCGAAGGACCTGCTCCGCGACGTCGCCCGCCCCGAGGACGTCAAGGCCGTCACCCGCTCGTTGGAGGACGGCCGTTACGCCATGGCCTGCGTCCTCGCCCGGCAGGCCGGGGACCCGCTCCCCCAGCGCCTCGCCCCCTGCTTCTTCAACGCCGCGCACGGCCCGTCGAGCGAGGAGGTCGAGTGGGCGCCGCCCGGCGGCGTCGCGCGCGACGTACCCGTCTGCCGTGACGACGCCGAGCGGCTCGCCGCAGGCGCCGAGCCCGACACCCGCATGGTCCGCGACGGCAGCCGCATGGTGCCCTGGTACGACGGCGGCGCCGCCTACCGCCCGTACGCCGACGGCTACTACGGGGTGGCCGCCATGAACGGTCTCTTCCCCGTGCTCGTCCTCAGCATGATGGCGAGCGACGCCTCCGCCTTCGACACGTACGGCGGGGCCGACGGCGCCGGCGGGGGCTGGGACATGGGCGGCTCCGACGACGGCGGCGGCTTCGGGGGCGGGGGCTTCGACGGCGGGGGCTTCGACGGCGGTGGCGGCGGGTTCTGAGCGCCGCGACGTGACGCACCGCACGGGGCGGTTGTCACGGTGACAGTCGTGCTGTCATCGTGGCCGCCATGACCCTTCGCATCGCGTCCATGCTCATGTACGACGGCAACCCCCGCTCCGCCGCCGACCAGGTCAGCGCCTGGGAGAAGGCCGGTCTCGACTCCGTGTGGGTGGCCGAGGCGTACGGGTTCGACTCCCCCACCCTCATGGGCTACCTGGCCGCGAAGACCGAGACGGTCAAGATCGGCGCCGCGATCCTCAACATCTTCTCCCGCACCCCCGGCGCCCTCCTGCAGACGGCCGCGGGCCTCGACAACGTCAGCGGCGGTCGCGCGATCCTCGGTCTCGGTGCCTCCGGGCCGCAGGTCATCGAGGGCTTCCACGGCCTGCCCTACGAGAAGCCGCTGGCCCGCACCCGCGAGGTCGTCGAGATCATCCGCCAGGGCCTGCGCCGCGAGCCGCTGCAGCACGAGGGCCTCATCAACCTCCCGCTCACCAAGGAGCAGGGGGCGGTCACCGGTCTCGGCAAGCCGCTCAAGCTGCTCACGAAGCCGGAGCGCTCCTCGATCCCCATCTGGATCGCCGCGCTGGGCCCGAAGAACGTCGAGCACACGGCCGAGTACGCCGACGGCTGGATCCCCCACCTGTTCCACCCGGAGAAGGCCGCCGGCGTGTGGGGCGACGCCCTCGCGGCCGGCGCGGCCAAGCGACCCGACGAGCTCGGCACCCTGCAGGTCATGGCGGGCGGCATGCTCGCCATCGGCGAGGGCGAGGACACCCGCGCGCTGCTCGACCTCGCGCGGCCGCTCTTCGCGCTCTACGTCGGCGGCATGGGCGCCAAGGGCAGGAACTTCTACAACGACGTCGCGAAGGCCTACGGCTACGAGCAGGAGGCCGAGGAGATCCAGGACCTCTACCTCTCGGGCAAGAAGAAGGAGGCCGAGGCGCTCGTCCCCACCGAGTGGCTCGAGGCCGCCAACCTCGTCGGCCCCGCCTCCTACGTGAAGGAGCGCCTCGCCGCGTTCGAGGAGGCCGGCGTCACCGACATCAACGTCACCCCGGTCTCCGCCGACCCCGCCGCCACGATCGCGGAGCTGCGCGACCTCATCGGCTGACGCCGTACAGGTCGCCGTGGGCGGCGACCCGGTCGAGGACGACGTCGAAGGTCATCTGCTCCAGCGCGAGCGGGTCGTCGGCGCCGTCCTCGACCTCGTCCCACGTCAGCGGGGCCGCTGCGAACGGGCGGTCGCGTCCCCGCAGGGAGTACGGCGCGACGGTCGTCTTCGAGCCCGCGTTCTGCGACCAGTCGAGGAAGACCTTGCCCCCCCGGCGCTGCTTCGTCATCGTCGCCGTGACCAGCGAGCCGTGGGAGCGCTGCAGGTCCTCCGCCACCTCGCGGGCCAGCGCGGTCGAGGCGTCCGGGTCCGCCGGCGCCTCGGCGCGCGGCAGGGCGTCGAGGTCGGCGTACAGGTGCAGGCCCTTGCTGCCGCTGAGCACCGGGGTCGTCGCCATCCCGCGCTCCGCCAGGCGCTCGCGCACCATCAGCGCCACGACGCAGCACTCGTGCAGCCCGGCCGGATCGCCGGGGTCGAGGTCGATGACGAGCCGGTCGGGGCGCCGGGAGCGACCCGAGCGCCCGACGCGCCACTGGTGCACGTGCAGCTCGAGCGCGGCCAGGTTGACCAGCCAGGTGAGGGTCGCGAGGTCGTCGACGACGGGGAAGCGGATCGTGCCGTCCTCCGGCTCGCCGCCGCTGCTGCGGGCGCGACGCGAGCCGGTCGTCGACACCTCGGCCGTCCGGACCCACGGCGGGGTGCCGGACGGCGCGTTCTTCTCGAAGAAGCTCTGGCCCCCGACCCCGTGGGGCCAGCGCACGCGCGTCACCGCCCGGTCGCGCAGCTGCGGCAGCAGCACCGGCGCGATGCGGGCGTAGTAGTCGAGCACCTCGCCCTTGGTGGTGCCGGTGACCGGGTACAGCACCTTCTGCAGGTTGGTCAGGCGCAGCACACGGCCCTCGACCTCGACCCGGACCTCCGTCCCCGCCGCAGCCGGCACCCTCAGTGGCCGATCGCGATGAGCGGCACCTGCGCGGGCTCGAGGTGGAGCATCAGCGCCTCCATCACGTGCCGCGGCACGCTGACGCACCCCGCGGTCGCGCCCGAGCCGTTGACGTGCAGGAAGATCCCGGCGCCGCGGTAGCGGACCTGCTCGCGGTAGTTGTAGTCGGTGACGACGCTCATCTCGTACTGCGCGCCGTAGTCCGTCAGCCGCTCCGAGGAGTCGGCCCCCGTCAGCCACCACCGGAACCCGCCCTGGTCCTGGTGCCGGTAGCGGTTGTAGTGGCCCGACGCGTTGTCCTGCACCCAGAAGTCGCCCGGCATGATCTTGCGGTACGGCATCCGCCACGCCGTCTGGTGGTTCCACCTGCCGAACGACGAGATCAGCCCGTGGGTGCCCAGCGGTGTCGTGCCGCTGCCCTGCCGGCGGCGCGTGGGGGCGACGAGCCCGCCGTACCCGATCCGGCCGTCCGTGGTCAGGAACTGCACGTCCCAGCGGCCGCTGCGCAGCTGCCAGAACGCGACCCGGGCGCGGTAGCCGCTCGTGCGGTTGACGGTGACGACGGCGCGCGTACCGCTGCGCAGCGCCACGTCGATGCCGTCGAGGCGCACGGTGCTCGCCGCCCGCGCCGCCGTGGGACGCACCAGGCCGGTGACGGCGAGGGCGCCGACCGTGCCCAGGGCCGCGCGTCGCGTGGCCGTGTACGGCGTGGGGCCGGGGGTGGTGGGGGGTGTGCTCACAGGTCCTCCGCCTCGAGATCGGATCGGACCCCACGGTACGACGGCTGGCGCAGCCGCGCACCGGACTCGTCGGGAGCGCCGCCCAGGCCCAGCGCCTCGACGTCGACGACCACGACGGGCTCCACCCAGTGCGTCCCCGTCGCGTCGACGCGCGGCACCTCGTCGGCGAACGGGCTGGTGCCGCGCTCCAGCGGGGCCAGCAGGTCGCGCAGCACGGGGCCCGCCTTGCCCGCGATCCCCGAGCCGACGCGTCCGCGGTAGAGCAGGCCGGCCGCGGTCGGCGTGCCCACGAGGAGGGCGCCGAGGCGCGACGTCGAGCCGGTCTCCGGGCGCCAGCCGCCCACGACGTAGGACTCGCGGCGCCGGTGGGGGAACTTCAGCCAGTCACGGCTGCGCGCGCCGGGCTGGTACGGCGACTCGGCGCGCTTGCTGACGATGCCCTCCAGGCCCTGCTGGTCCGTGGCGGCGAGCAGCATGGCGCCGTCGTCGTACGTCGGGGGCACCTGCCAGCGGTCGTCGACGGCGACCAGCGCCTCGAGGCGCTCCCGGCGCTCGGCCAGCGGGCGGCGCAGCAGCGACCGGCCGCCCACCTCGAGCAGGTCGAAGGCGACGAGGGTGACCGGCTGCGCGGCCGCGAGGCGGGCGGCCCGGCGGGTGTCGCGCACGTGCATCCGGTCGGCCAGCGCGGCGAAGCTGGGCCGGCCGTCGGCGAAGGCGACCACCTCCGCGTCGATCACGGCGTCGCGCCCGCCGACCGCGTCGACGAGCCCGGCGAGCTCCGGGTAGGCGGCCGTCACGGTGTTGCCGTTGCGGCTCTCGAGGCGCAGCGCGCCGTCGCGCACGTGGGCGAGCACGCGCATCCCGTCCCACTTGACCTCGTGGACCCACCCCGCGGCGGCGGGCACGGCGTCGCCCCGGGTCGCGAGCATCGGGCGCAGGTCGGTCGTCACGCGGTCATCCTGCCCTGGTCCCGGGTACCGGTGGGGGCGATACTGACCGGGTCGCCCGACGGTCTTCCCCGCCCCCGATGAGTCCGGGGCCCCGTCGGGGTCGGAGCTGGTGGCCCGGTGGCGACGGAGAGGAGTGGGCGATGCGCGCGATCTGGAAGGGTGCGGTCTCGTTCGGCCTGGTGAGCGTGCCGGTCAAGCTCTACGCCGCGACCGAGTCCCACGACGTCTCGTTCCGCCAGGTGCACGCGAAGGACGGCGGACGCATCCGCTACCAGCGCGTCTGCTCGCTCGACGGCGAGGAGGTGCCCTACGCCGACATCGCGAAGGGCTACGAGACCGAGGACGGCGAGATGGTCGTGCTCGACGAGGACGACCTGGCGTCGCTGCCGTCGAGCTCGTCGCGGGAGATCGCCGTCGAGAAGTTCGTGCCGAGCGAGCAGATCGACCCGCTGCTGTTCGAGAAGTCCTACTACCTCGAGCCCGAGAAGAGCGGCGCGAAGCCCTACGCGCTGCTGCGCGAGGCGCTGCTGGCCGCCGACCGGATGGCGGTCGTGACCGTGGCGATCCGCAACCGCACCACCATCGCGGTGCTCCGCGTGCGCGACGACGTGATCGTGCTGCAGACGATGATGTGGCCCGACGAGGTGCGCACCCCCGACTTCTCCGTCGAGGTCGGCGAGGTGAAGGACACCGAGGTCAAGATGGCGCAGATGCTCGTCGAGACCCTGGCCGGCGACTTCGACGCCGACGAGTTCACCGACGACTACGCCGAGGCGGTCGAGGCCGTCGTCAAGGCCAAGGTCGAGGGCGGCGAGGTCACGCGCACCGAGACCTCCACGAAGAGCTCCGGCGAGGTGGTCGACCTGCTCGCCGCGCTCCAGCGCTCCGTGCAGGCCGCGAAGAAGGCCCGCGGCGAGGACGTGCCGGACCAGGCCGAGGACGCGGCGGACGACGAGGCGGAGGACGAGGCAGCGGACACGTCCGACGAGGCCGACGAGAAGCCCGCCCGGAAGCGCACGCCGCGGAAGACGGCGACGAGCGGGACCGCCGCGAAGGCGCCGGCCAAGAAGGCGGCCGCCGGGAAGACCACCGCGAAGTCCGCCACGAAGAAGACGGCGGCGAAGAAGACCACCACCAAGAAGGCCGCCGAGCGCAAGGCCAGCTGACCCGCTCCCCCCGTCGTGCCGGCCCCGGTTCAGCCCAGCGAGCCGTCGCGGGAGCGCAGGCGCTCCGCGTCACCGGTGCCGCGCGCGGCGACGGAGTCGGGGAAGGCCCGGTCGGCCAGCGAGAACACGAGGTCGGTGAGCCGCGGCGCGACGACATTCGCGATCTCGGCGAGGCGGGCGGGGAGCACGTCGACGGTGATCGGCCGCTCCTCGAGCGCCCGCACGACCTTGAGGGCCGCCTGCTCCGGCGTCAGCGCGGGCACGCGGGAGTACGCCTCGGTCGGCGCCACCATGTCGGTGCGCACGAGGGAGAGCCGCAGGTTCGTGAAGGTCACGTTGTCGCGGTAGGTCTCGCGCCCCGCGATGCGCCCGAAGACGTCGAGGGCGGACTTCGAGGCGATGTAGGCCGCGAACTTGGGGCTCTTCACCTGCACGCCCCACGTCACGACGTTGACCACGTGGCCGAACTTCTGCGCGCGCATCGCCGGCAGCAGGCCCATCGTCAGGCGCAGCGGACCGAAGTAGTTCACCGCCATCGTGCGCTCGAAGTCGTGGAACCGGTCGTAGGTGAGGTCGAGCGAGCGGCGGATCGAGCGCCCCGCGTTGTTGACGAGGTGGTCGACGGGCCCGAACTCGGCGACCACCCGCCGTACCAGCGCGTCGACAGCGGGGCCGTCGGTGAGGTCCACGACGAACGTGTACGCCGTGCCCCCCGCCGCCTCGACGGCGTCCCGCACCCGGTCGAGCTCCGCCGCGCGCCGCGCCACCAGCAGCACTGTCGCGCCGCGCGCGGCGACCGCCCGCGCCGTGGCCTCGCCGACGCCCGAGGAGGCGCCGGTGACCAGCACGGTGCGGCCCGCGAGCGGGCTCGTCGGGTCGCCGGTGAGGGCGCGCACGACCCGCCGCACGCGGGCCAGCGGGGTGGCGAGGAGGAGGGACATGTCCCGAGCGTACGGCGGCACCCGGCCCCCGCGGGACCCCTCAGCGAGCGGCGTCGAGACGCGCGCGCTGGTCGGGGTCGAGCTCGAGTGCGGCCGCGGCGAGCGCCTCGTCCAGCTGCTCGGGCGAGGACACGCCGACGATCGGGCGCATCGCGGGCCGACCGCCGAGCAGCCAGGCGAGGACCACCTGGCCGGGCCGCGCCCCGAGCTCGCCCGCCACCTCGTGCAGCACGGCGAGGCGACGCGTCGTGCCGGGGTGGTCGTAGGGCTCGGGGAAGGGCCGGTCGGCCCGGTCGTAGCTGCCCTGCACGAGCGGGCTGTAGATCCACAGGTCGAGGCCCGGGTTCTCGGTGACGTGGTCGACGGTCTCGTCGGTGACGAAGCCGAAGCGGTGGTCCTTGCCGGGCACCTCGGTGTCGGGGCGCGGGCGCACGTAGGACGTCGTCAGCTGCAGGGCCGTGAACGGCTCCGTGCCCGCCACCGCGGCCAGCGCGTTGGCCCGCTCCACCCGCCACGTGGGGTGGTTGGAGATGCCGAGCCGGGCCACCTGGCCGTCGGCGACGAGCTCGCCGAAGGTCGCGACGACGTCCTCGAGCGGCACGCTGCGGTCCTCCAGGTGCGCCCAGTAGAGGTCGACCACGTCGACGCCGAGGCGCTCGCGGCTGGCGACGATCGAGCGGCGCACGACGTCGGGGGCCAGGCCGACGACGCGGGAGGGGTCACCCGGCACGACCGGCTCGGGGCCGACCTTGGTGGCCAGCACGACCTCGTCGCGGACCCCGGGGTTGCGGCGCAGCCACTCCCCCAGCAGCGCCTCGCTCTGCCCGCCCGCGCCGGTCTCGGAGGCCCAGAAGGCGTAGCAGTCGGCGGTGTCGAGCGTGGTCCCGCCCGCCTCGACGAAGCGGTCGAGCAGCGCCATCGAGGTGCGCTCGTCGGTCTTCGTCCCGAAGTACATGCACCCGAGCACGAGGTCGCTGACAGCCATGCCCCGATCGTCGCAGACGGCCCCGACCCACCCCGGCGCCGGTGGCTCAGCACCAGTCCGCGGCCACCCGTCGTACGACGGTCAGGTTGCGGCTGGTGCCCGTCACGCCGAGCACGCGCTCGGCGCGGGCGTTGTCGAGGCTGGTCGCGACGTACCCCCCGGACAGCGTCAGGTGCACCGCCCGCCCGCTGACCCGCGCTCGGGCGTCGTCCCCCGACAGGGCCTCGAACGCGGCCGCCGCCTCCGGCGCGGGGGTGTCGCGCAGGAGGGTGACGTACTGACCCGCGGGCGGCGCGGCGCCGCTCGTCGCCGCCGCGGCGATGGCGGCCGCGAGCATCGCCTCGCCCTCCGCGGCCGCCGTGCGGACCTCCGCGGGGGTCAGCACGGCGACCTCGATCGGGAAGCCGCGCTCGGCGCTCAGGGCCTCCTCGAGCCGCTCGGTCAGGCGTGCCACGCTGCGCATCGGGGTGCGCAGGAGCACGTTGCCCGTGTGGATCTACGTCGTGGGGTCGGCGAAGCCCGCGGCCTGCAGCGCCGCGCGCAGCTCGACCATGGGATACCGGCGGCGCGGGCCCAGGTTGATGGCCCGCAGGAACGCGACGTAGGTGGGCACGCCGTCATCGTCGCGCACCCGTGCCGCGGGCGGGCGTCGGCGCGCGCTCGCGCCTACCGGGCCGCGGGCGCCTCGGGGCTCGCGCAGTAGGAGACGGCACCCTCGGCCGGGCCGTGGTAGGCGAAGTCCCGGCCCTCCACGGCCAGCACGACGCGCCGGCCGGGCACGACGGCCTGGGTGTACATCCCGCCCGCGCTGGGGCAGCCCAGCGCGCCGCTGCGCCACTCGACGGCGTCGTCGGAGACGACGGTGACCTCGGCCGGGTCGACGCCCTCGCGCTCGGCCAGGTCGGCCACCGCGGCGGTGACCACCTCGTCGTACGTCGTGCCGCCGGGGGTCGCGCTCATGTCGTCTCCTGCCGAGGGGGTCGCACCGGAGGTGCTGGGCGTGGTGCGGTCGCGGGCCGCGTCGTCGCCGGTGTCGCCGTCGCCGCAGGCCGCGAGCGCGAGGGTCGCGACGAGGGCGAGTCCGGCCAGCGGGGTGCGCAGGCGCGTGCGGTCGAGGACCATCCGAGATCAGCTCCTGGGTCGGTCGGGCTGCGGTCCACCCTAGGACGCGGCCCGGCCCCGGGCGGTTCCCTCAGCCGGCGGCGCCGTCGTCCGCGGGGAAGATCATGCAGGTCGAGGTCGCGAACGCCACGAGGCGACCGTCGGCGTCGGTGAGGCGCCCCTCGGCCAGGGCGGTGCGCCGGCCCCGCTGCACCATGGTGCCCTCGGCCCGCAGCACGCCGGAGGCGTCGGTGGCCGGGCGCAGGAACTTCACGGTGAGGTCGAGGGAGGTGTAGCGCTCCCCCGGCGCGAGGGTCGAGTGCACCGCACAGCCGCACACCGTGTCGAGGAGCGTCGAGTGCACGCCGCCGTGCACCGTGCCGAGCGGGTTGCCGTGCCGGGTCAGGTCGGGCACCAGCTCGACCCGCACCCGGCCGCGCTCGGGCACGTCGAAGGCGCTCATGCCGAGGGTGGTCGCGATGGGCGCCGTGGGGAGCACGCCGGCGACCATGGCGCGGAGCTGGGCGAGGCCGTCCATCGGGGCGGGCTGGGTCTGGGTCATGGACGCAGCCAAGCAGGGCGTTGCTGAGTCTGTCAACGAGACCTAGGGTGGCGGGGTGTCCCGCCCCTCCGTGCTCGACCACGCCACCGACAACTGCTCGCTCGTGCGGGCGGTGCAGGTGCTCGGCGACCGCTGGACCCTCGTCGTGCTGCGCGAGGTGTTCATCGGCGTGCGCCGCTTCGACGACATCCGTCGTCACACCGGCATCCCCCGCCAGGTGCTCACCACCCGCCTGGCGACCCTCGTCGACGCCGGCCTCCTGCACCGCGCGCCCTACCGCGAGCCGGGGGCGCGCGAGCGCCACGAGTACCGGCTGACCGAGAAGGGCCTCGACCTCCAGCCCGCACTCGTCGCCCTGACCCGCTGGGGCGACCGCCACCTGGCCGACCCCGAGGGGCCGCCGCTGGAGTTCCGCCACCGCGACTGCGGAGCCTCGGTGGACGTTGCTCCGGTCTGCTCGGCCGGTCACGTGCTCACCGACCCCCGCGAGACGAGCATCGAGCCGGGCCCGGGCGCACGGCTGCTGCCCACGGCCGGGGGCTGAGCCGCCGGCCGGTCCTCGCTCAGGACGTGCGCCGCACCGCCCAGTCGCGGATGCGGTCGATGCGCGCACGCAACTGCTCCGCGGTGGCGACGGCTGCCGGCGGTCCGCCGCAGTCGCGGCGCAGCGCCGCGTGGGTCACGCCGTGCGGCTGGCCCGTGCGGTGGTTCCACGCCGCCACCAGGCCGTTGAGCTCGCGACGCAGGACCGCCAGCTGCTCGTGGGCGGTCAGCTCGTCGGCGGTGTCGGCCGCGCGGGCCGGTGCAGGTGGCCCGGCGTCGGCCGCGGCCTTCTGCTTGCGGGCGCGCTCCGACTGTCGCGACTGCAGGAGGTCGCGCACCTGGTCGGCGTCGAGGAGGCCCGGGATGCCGAGGAAGTCCATCTCCTCCTCCGAGCCGACACTCACCTCGCCCGCATGGCCGAACTCGCCGCCGTCGTAGAGCACCCGGTCGAAGACGGCCTCCGAGCCGAGCGCCTCGAACGGCAGCTGGCCCTCCTCGGCCATCGCGGACTCGCTCGCGTTGGCCTGCGCCAGCAGGTCGTCCTCGGCGGCGAAGATGTCGTCCTCGTCCTTCACCGTGCGGCCCAGCACGTGGTCGCGCTGCACCTCGAGCTCGGAGGCGAACTCGAGCAGGCGCGGCACCGACGGCAGGAAGACCGACGCGGTCTCCCCCCGCTTGCGGGCGCGCACGAACCGGCCGACGGCCTGCGCGAAGAACAGCGGCGTGGACGTGGTGGTGGCGTAGACCCCGACCGCCAGGCGCGGCACGTCGACGCCCTCCGACACCATGCGGACCGCGACCATCCAGCGGCTCTCCGCGGCGGCGAACTCCGAGATCTTCTTCGACGACGCCTTCTCGTCGCTCAGCACGACCGTGGCCGCCTCGCCCGTGATGGCGCGCAGCAGCTTGGCGTAGGCCCGGGCCGAGGTCTGGTCGGTGGCGATGACGAGGCCGCCCGCGTCGGGCACGTGCCGGCGTACCTCCGAGAGCCGCTTGTCGGCGGCCGCGAGCACCGACGGCATCCACGACCCGGCGGGGTCGAGGGCGGTGCGCAGGGCGTGCGCCGTCATGTCCTTCGTCAACGGCTCGCCGAGGCGGGCGGCGACCTCGTCGCCCGCGCGGGTGCGCCACTGCATCTCGCCCGAGTAGGCGAGGAAGAGCACCGGGCGCACGACGTGGTCGGCCAACGCGTGCTCGTAGCCGTAGGTGTAGTCGGCCACCGAGCGCGGGACCCCGTCGGGGCCCGGCGCGTAGGTGACGAACGGGATGGGGTTGATGTCGGAGCGGAAGGGCGTGCCCGTCAGGGCCAGGCGGCGCTGGGCCGGCTGGAACGCCTCGCGGACGCCCTCGCCCCACGACAGCGCGTCACCGGCGTGGTGGATCTCGTCGAGGATCACCAGCGTGCGGAACCGCTCGGTGCGGATGCGCATCGCGAGCGGGTTCACCGCGACGCCGGCGTAGGTGACGGCGATCCCGACGTACTCCTTCGAGGTGCGGCCCTGGCCCGCGGCGTACGCCGGGTCCACGGGGATGCCGACCTTCGCGGCCGCCGCGGCCCACTGCACCTTGAGGTGCTCGGTGGGCGCGACGATCGTGATGCGGTCGACGACGCGCCGCTCCAGCAGCTCCTTCGCGACCGACAGGGCGAAGGTGGTCTTGCCGGCGCCCGGGGTCGCGACCGTCAGGAAGTCCTTCGGGGAGTCCTCGAGGTACTGCCGCATCGCGGCCACCTGCCACGCACGCAGCGACGGGGCCGTGCCCCACGCCGCACGCTCCGGCCAGGCCGGCGACAGGTCGACGGTGCTGGGCTCCTGCGGGCTGCCGGGTGCTCCCCCGCTCACGCCTCGTCGCCCGAGCCGCCGCCCTTGCCCGAGCCGTCCTGCATGGAGTCCCAGACCTCCTTGCACTCCGGGCAGACCGGGAACTTCTCGGGGGCGCGGCTGGGCACCCAGACCTTGCCGCACAGGGCGATCACGGGGGTGCCGAGCACCATCGCCTCGGTGAGCTTGTCCTTCGGCACGTAGTGGCTGAACCGCTCGTGGTCACCGTCGTCGACCGGGACCGTACGACGGTCCTCCACCACGCTGGTGCCACCGCTCGTGCCCGGGCCGGAGAATCCGATGCGAGTGCTCACGGGGTCGATCCTACGGTCCCCCGGGCGTTCCGACCGACTCGACGGAGCGGCCGAGGGGGTCAGTTCAGGGTGGGGTCGACGGGCCGGTTCACGGCCCAGGCGAGCTCGCCCGGCTGGCGCCGCAGCACGTCGCGGCGCAGGTCGTCGGGGTCGTCGGCGAAGGCGTCGGCGGGGACGCCGGGCACGACGTACCAGCTGCCCTCCGCGACCTCGGCGTCCAGCTGGCCCGGGCCCCACCCGGCGTACCCGACGAAGATGCGCAGGGCGGCGAGGCCGCCCTCGAGCAGCTCGACCGGCGTGTCGAGGTCGACCACTCCCATGCCCATGCCGCCGATCACCTCGCGGTAGCCGACGGGCGGCGCTGCGGGGTCCGCCGGGCGGGCGAGGCCGAGCGCGCCGTCGGGGCTGACGGGTCCGCCGCGGAAGACGACGTCGGGGTCGGAGACGACGTCGCGCCACTGGTCGAGCACGTCGGCGACGAGCACGGGCGAGGGGTGGTTGAGCACGACGCCCAGCGCACCGTCCTCGTCGCTGTCGAGCAGCAGCACCACTGCCTCCGCGAAGTTCGGGTCCTGCAGCTCCGGCGAGGCGACCAGGAGCATCCCGGGACGGGCCTCGATCATGCGTCCATCATGCACGCGACCGCCGCACCTGGGGGGTACGGCGGTCGCGGCGGCGTCGCGGGGACGCCTCACGCGGCGAGTGCCGCCCGCAGCCGGTCGAGCAGGGTCGGGCGGGGCCCGGCGGCGTGGGCGCCGACCCGGGGGGTCGCCGCCGCCTCGGCGGCGAGCGTGGCCCGGGCGCGGTCCTCGATCGCGGCGCCGACCGCGGCCGACGCGGCGTCGTCGAAGCTCGAGCGGCCCGCCATCGCGGCCAGCACCAGGCGCTCCTTCGTCACGGCGATGCCGAGCATGCGGTCGGCCTCCTCGCCGGCGCCCTCGGTCGTCGCCCGGTCGAGCACCATCCGCACGCCGGCGAGGTCGCGCGCCGTCGCGACCCACGCGGCCACGACGGCGGCCTCGAGGTCGAGCGGCTGTCCGGAGAGCTCGCGGTCGATGCGCCCGGCCAGCCGGGTGTGCCAGCGCAGCTGCAGCGCGCCGAGCAGGTCGAGGTCGTCGCGGAAGGTCTCGGCGACCCCGGCGACGTCGGTGGGCAGCAGGCCGTCACGCCGGGCGTCCGCGGTCGCGGCCACGGCCGCGAGCACCTCACCGCGGCGGTGGTACGAGTTCCACGTCATGGTCGTCTCCTTCGGTCGGGCATTCACATACCAGCGGTACGTACTGCGAGTATGCCCAGCAGGTACCCCGCACCGAAGGCACCGTGACGGTGACGTCGCGCACGTGGCGGCGCTCACCCTCCCGGAGCCGCGCGCCGCCCCACCTATGCTGGGCGGCGCCATGAGCAAGCCCCCCTCGTCCAAGCGCCGCCTGCCCGGGCTGCCGTCCGTCCCCGGCACCAACCGGCGGGCGCAGTACTCGGCGTCGACGAAGCGAGCACTGGTCGACGTGGCCGAGCGCCTCTTCGCCGAGGAGGGGTACGCCGGAGCCTCCCTCGACGCGATCGTCGCGGGCGCCGAGGTGACGAAGGGCGCGCTCTACCACCACTTCCACGGCAAGCGAGCGCTCTTCGAGGCCGTCTTCGAGCGCGTCGAGGGCGAGGCGGTCAAGGCGATCCAGCGCTCGATGGGCCAGGCGCGCGACCCGTGGGACAAGGCGCTGGCCGGGCTGCGCGCCTTCGTCGACGTGGTGCAGCAGCCGGCGTACCGGCGGGTGGTCGTGCAGGAGGGGCCCGCCGTCCTGGGCTACGAGCGGATCCGCGAGCAGCAGGAGCGCACGAGCTTCGCGCTCGTGCACGACATGGTGGCCGACGTGCTCGCCGACCCGGGCGCCCCGCTCGACGACCTCCTGCTCTCGTCGTTCAGCAGCGTGTTCTTCGGCGCGCTGTCCGCCGCCGGCGAGTTCGTCGCCGACTCGGACGACCCGGGTGCGGCCAGCCGCCGCGTCGAGGTCGTCGTCGGCTACATCCTCAGCGGGATGCAGCTCATGCGCGACGGGGGCGTCGCACTCCCCACGACCGAGCAGCTCGACGAGCCCGAGGCCCTCGAGGGGGAGGCCGACCCGGACGGCGCCCCGCCCGCGGCCGACTGACGCTGGCGCCGCTCAGTCGTAGGTGACCGACCCCTCGGTGGCCGGGACCAGCTCGATCCACGTGTGGCCCGCCGGGACGGCCAGCTCGGCGCCGTCGGCGCCGAGCAGCCGCAGCGGTGCGGCCGCGCTGGCCTTCGACCACGTGGCCTCGACGGCACGACCCGCGTGGAACACCGTCGCCGTGCCGGTGCCCTCGAGCACCGACTCCGGGACGGGGTTGCCCGCGGGGTCGAGGTAGCCGGCGTCGACGACGTCGACCTCGAGGGCGACCACGGTGTCGGCCCGGAAGTCGTCGCCCTCGCCGGCGTTGCCGTCGACCACGGCGTAGGCGTCCCCGTCGAGCTCCCAGCTCGTCGTGTGCGACCCCGAGAACCGGACGTCGACCTCCGTGGCGGGCGCGCCCCCGGCCCACGCGGCGCCGTCGCCCCACGCGAGGTAGTCGTCGGGACGCTCACCGTCGGAGGGGGTGCCGACGACCTCGGTCAGGTCGGCGAAGAGGTTGTAGGGGATGCGGCGCGCGTCGCTGCGGGAGAACCCCGCGGGCGCGCCCTCCTCCTCGACGAAGCCGACCCCGGCGTCGCGCAGCCGTGTGATGGTGCGCTGCGCCGCCCCGCTGGTGACGACGGTCGTGTCGTCGGTGGGCACGATGCCGATGTCGCTGGCCCGCATCGACCGCACCGGCCCGACCTCGTCCGGCAGCTCGGTGTGGAAGAAGGCGGCGAGCCGCGTCGTACCGCCCTCGACGAGCTCCTCCACCACGAGGTCGGCGCTGCCGAGCCCCCGCTGGGGCGCCGAGGCCGCCGTGTTGTCGATCTTCACCACGAAGGCGGGCCCCGTGGTCGCCGACGGGTCCGCGGGCAGACCGGTGAAGGGCCACGTCGGCGGCGGCTCGGGGGCCGCCGCGGGTGCGGGGTCGTCCCCCTGCGCGGCGACGTCGCCCGCGTCGCCGGAGCAGGCCGCCACAGCCAGGGCGAGCGCGAGCGCACCGACCCCGCCGATCGTCCGCCGGGCCCGTGCCCGCGCCGTACCCGTCACTGCCCCGCTCCTCGTCGTCCCGTCGTGCCCGGCGCAGCCGCCGGCGCGCGCCAGTCTGGGCCGCGGGGGCCGGGACGGCACGGCGCCACGCGCACGGATGACGCAGGACGCCCCACTGGTCGAGACCAGTGGGGCGTCCGAGGTGCCTGCAGGAGAGGGGGGACCGGGGCGGTCGCCGGCGCTCAGAGGAGCGTGGCGCCGCCGTCGACGTAGAGGGTCTGGCCGGTGATGTACGACGCCTCGTCGCTCGCCAGGAACGTGACCGCGGCCGCGATGTCCTCGGGCAGGCCGATGCGCTTGACGGGGTTGCGCTCGGCCACGCCGGCGCGGAAGTCCTCGACGCTCATCTTCATCCGGGCCGCGGTGGCGTCCGTCATCTCGGTGGCGATGAAGCCGGGGGCCACCGCGTTGACGTTGATGCCGAAGGGGCCGAGCTCGATGCCGAGCGTGCGGACGAAGCCCTGGATGCCCATCTTCGCGGCCGAGTAGTTCGCCTGGCCCCGGTTGCCGAGCGCGGAGGTGCTGGAGAGGCACACGACCTTGCCGTAGCGCTGCTCCGTGAAGTGCTTCTGCGCCGCCTTGGTCATGAGGAAGGCGCCCTTGAGGTGCACGCCCATGACGAGGTCCCAGTCGACCTCGGTCATCTTGAACAGCAGATTGTCGCGCGTCACGCCCGCGTTGTTCACCAGGACGTGCAGACCGCCGAGCTCGCTGACGACCCGGTCGACGGCCGCGTCCACCGAGGCCGCGTCGGACACGTCGGCACCGATGCCCACCGCTCGCGCCCCGTCGGCGAGCTCGACGCGGCCGGCCGCGTCGGCGGCGGCCCCCTCGTCGAGGTCGAGGATCGCGACCGACGCGCCCTCGCTCGCGAACCGCTGGGCGGTGCCGAAGCCGATGCCCCGCGCCGCGCCCGTGATGACTGCCACCCGTCCGTCGAATCGACCCATGCGCGTCACCCTAGGCCATCGCCCGGCGCGGCCAGGGCGTCCCGGATGCGGCCGGCGGCGGCGGCGCGCTCGCCCGCGCCGTACTTCTGCCGGGGCCAGAAGAAGCCCCGCAGCCCGTCGCCCTTGGTGCGGGGCACGACGTGCAGGTGCAGGTGCGGCACCGACTGGCTGACGACGTTGTTGACCGCCACGAACGACCCCTGGGCGCCGAGGCCGTCGACCACGGCGCGGCACAGCCGCTGGGCGGTCGCGAGGAACGGGTCGCGCAGCGCGGCCGGCAGCTCGTCGAGCGTCACGACGTGGACGCGCGGCACCAGCAGCACGTGGCCGTGGAACACCGGGCGCTGGTCGAGGAAGGCGACCAGGTCGTCGTCGGCGTGCACGACGTCGGCGTCCGCCTCCCGCGCCACGATGGCGCAGAAGACGCACACGGTCGCGGCCCGTGCTGGTGGCACCCGGCGCTCAGCCGTCGAAGTGGTGCAGGTCGCCCAGGCCGTAGGTCCAGCGGAAGCCGTGGTTCGCGAGGATCTGCACGACCCGGTGCGAGCGGCTGCGCCACGCGACGGTCGGGTGCGACCGGCTGAGCCACCACGTGTTCGGCACCGCGCCCTGGGCCGAGCGGTACGGGTTCTCCCACGGGTTGATGTCGATGGAGCGGCCCGTCGAGTGCGGCGAGCGGCGGCTCGGGTTGCCCACGACGCCGCGGCAGTTGAACGCCGAGGTGTTGTCGGCGGCCATCGACTTGTAGTCGTCGGCCCCCCGCAGCCGCGAGCTGTAGCCGAACCCGTCGGGGCGCACCATCGAGCGGATCGGGATGCCGCCGTCGTGCAGGGCGCTCAGCATCCGCGCCGTGCGCGTCGCGATCGAGCGGTGCACGACGACCTCGCCGCGGTAGCGGAAGCCGTCGAAGCCGAGGTAGTTGACGCGCACCAGCCGCAGGTCGGCGCGGCCCACGGGGCAGCCGGGGCGCCACGAGCGCCCGACCATGTCCGCCCAGATGTGGTTCGGGATCGTCAGCACCTCGGGCGCCGGGCCGGGGATGGTGGCGCGGGGGGCCGGCGGCACGTAGACCGTCGGGCGGGGCGCGCCGCTGGGCAGCACGACGGGCGGGGCGTACGGCGCGACGTTCACCCAGCGCTCCGGGCTGATGCCCTGGGCGATCCACTCCTGCGGGCGGAACACGACGCGGTACTTCGTGCCCCTGCGGGGCTTGAACACGACCTTGCCGCCGCCGTTCGACGCCAGCGGGGCGCGCGCCGCGACGACCTCGTAACCCGACCCGTCGTTGGCGTGCACCTCGACCGTGCCGGTGACCGGGTTGCGGGCCTCGTCGCGCACCGCGTACCAGAGCGTCAGGGGGTGCTCGTCGCGCACGCTCGTGGGCGCGGCGAGCTCGACGACCGCCCGGCGCTGGCGCAGCGTGATGCGGCCCTCGCCGATGGCCCCCGCGTGCTCGCCGTCGCTGTCGAAGAGGGCGCGCACGACGTTGTCGCGGGAGTACGCCGCCACGACCACCGTCGCCGTCGTCGTGCCGTCGGCGCCCGTCGTGAGCGTCGCGACGGGCGCGAACTTGCCGTAGGTGAAGCGCTCCACGCGCACGCGGGCACCGGCCAGGGGCGCGCCGTCGGCGTCGGCGACGGCGATGGTGACGTCCACCTGGTCGCCCTTGAACCCGGCCGGGGCGCTCACCGTGACCCGGGCGGGCGCCGCGGCGGCGGGGTCGGCGGGGGCGTCGGGCTCCGCCGCGCCGGCGTCGGGCTCGGTCGCCCCCGCGTCGGGCTGGGCAGGCTGGGCGGGCTGGCTCGGCGCTGCGGGCTCGGCCGGCTCGGTCGGCGTCGTGGGCTCGGTCGGCTCGGAGGCCGGCGGGTCCGTCTCGGCGGTGACCGCGTGCGGCGCCGCGGCCGCGGACGGCGCGGTCGCGTCGGCGTACCCCACCCCCGGGGCCACGAGCAGGGCGGCGACGACGAGGCCGGTGACCGCGACGGTGCCCCGCGGACGCAGCGGGCTGCGCCACCGGCGCCGGGACGAGAGGGGGGACGCGGGGCCCGAGACGCTCATGGGAGCAGGGTAGGGAGGAGGGGGCCCGACCACAACGGCCGACGAGCCCTAGGCTCGGCGCGCCGAGGACCACCCGCCCGACCCCGAGGACCGCCCGTGACCACCGCACCCGCCGCCGGACCCGCCCGCCGCGGCCTGGCCCAGGTGTGCGCGGCGGGGGTGCTGTGGGGCACGGGCGGCCTGGCCGTCCACGAGCTGCACGAGCGCGAGGGCATGGCGTCCGGCACCGTCAGCGCGTGGCGGATGGGCCTGGCGGCGCTCGTGCTCGTCGTCGTCGTGCTGGCGCTGCGCCAGGGACCCGCCGTGGCCGCGCTGGCCCGTCGCCACCCGGTCCGCACGGCGCTGCTCGGCGCGGCGACCGCGGCGTACCAGGGGCTCTACTTCGCCGCCGTCCTCACCGCCGGCATCGGGGTCGCGACGGTGGTCGCGCTCGGCCTGGCCCCGCCGCTCGTCACGGTCGTCGAGTGCCTGCGCGAGCGCCGGGCGCCGCGCCCCGGCGAGCTCGTCGCCCTCGTGGCGGCTCTGGCCGGCCTCGCCCTCGTCACGTACGGCGGCAGCGACGCCGCCGCGGGCCCGTCGCCGCTGCTGGGGGTCGGGCTCGCCGTCGCCGCCGCGGTGGGCTACGCCGCGACGACGCTCGTGGGGCGCACGGTCAGCCAGGAGGCCCCTCCCCTGGCGCTCACGACGCTGGCGACGACGGTCGGCGCCCTGCTGCTCCTCCCGTGGGCGGCCGTCGAGGCCGCGCGGGGCCTGCCGGTGGCGACGACCGACCCCGTCTCGCTGACGTGGCTGGTGTGGCTGGGCGTCGCGACGATGGCGCTGGCCTACGGGCTGCTCTACGCCGGGCTGCGCACGACGAGCAGCGGCACGGCGACCGTCGCCACCCTGCTGGAGCCGGTGAGCGCCGCCCTGCTCGCGGCGCTGGTGGCCGACGAGCGCCTCGGGCCCGTCGGGGTCGTCGGCGGCGTGCTCATCCTGCTCGCCGTGGCCGTGCGCGCGGTGACCGAACCGCGCGGGACGGACCCCACGGTCGTGCTCGGGGCTCAGCCCGCGGTGCGGCGGTAGAGCCGCTGCGGGCGGCCCGCGCCGCCGTACTGCAGACGGGCGGTCAGCTCGCCCGTCTCGACGAAGTGCTCGAGGTAGCGCCGCGCGCTGACCCGCGACACCCCCACCCGGTCGGCCACCTCGGCCGCGGGGAGCTCGACGTCGCCGGTCAGCTCGGCCGCCACCGCGGCCGCGGTCTCCGGCGACAGCCCCTTGGGCAGCTGGCGGCGGGCGGCGCCGACGGGGGCGAAGACCGCGTCGATCGCGTGCTGGGTCGTGCGCGCCTCGGGCCGCGGGCCGGTCTCGCCGTCGTCCGCCCCGATCGCGGCCAGCGCCTGGTGGCTGCGGCGGAAGTGCTCGAGACGGGCGACGAGGTCGTCCCGCTCGAACGGCTTGACCAGGTAGTGCGCGGCGCCGGCGGCCGCCGCCGCCCGCACCGTGTCGACCTCGCGGGCCGCCGTCACGATGATGACGCCCGTGTCGTCGCCCCGCCCGCGCAGGCGCCGCAGCACCTCGATGCCGGACAGGTCGGGCAGGTGCACGTCGAGGAGCACGAGGTCGGGGGCCAGGCGCTGGACCTCCGCCAGCGCGGCCGTGCCGGTGGCGGCCACGCCGACGGGCACGAACCCGGGGATCTGCTCGACGAAGCGCGTGTGGATGGAGGCGACCATGAAGTCGTCGTCGACCACGAGCACCCGCAGCTCGTCACCCGCCCCGCTCATGCCCGACCTCCCGGCAGCACCGCCGTGAACACGGCGCCGGGCGACCCCGTGCCGACCCGTACCTCGCCGCCCCGACGTTGGCAGACCTGGCGCACGAGCGCCAGTCCGATGCCCCGGCCCCCGGCGACCGGCTCCTTGGACGACCAGCCGCGCTCGAAGACCAGCTCCCGCTCGGCCGCGTCGACGCCGGGACCGGAGTCGGCGACCTCGACCCACGCGGCGGCGCCGTCGTACCAGAGCCGCACGCGGACCCCGGCGTCCCCGGCCTGCCCGGCCTGCCCCGCCACCTGCCCGGCGACCGCGTCGACGGCGTTGTCGACGAGGTTGCCCAGGACGGTGCCGACGTCGGCCGCGAGGTCGGCGTCGAGGCGCGGCAGCGTCTCCTCCCCCACGAGCTCGACGGCCAGGCCGCGCTCGGCGGCGACGGTGGACTTGGCCACGAGCAGCGCCGCGACCTGCGGGTCCTCGACCCGGGCCCGCACGCGGTCGCTGATCGCGGCCTGGCGCCGCACGATGGTGCCGATGGCGGCCGCCGCCTCGTCGTGCTCGCCCAGCTGGAGCAGCCCGGAGATGGTGTGGAGCCGGTTGGCGAACTCGTGGGTCTGGGCGCGCAGGGTCTCGGTCACCGACTCGCGGGCGCGCACCTCGCTGCGCAGGGCGAGCAGCTCGGTGTGGTCGCGCAGCGTCACCACGACCCCGCCGGTCACGCCCCCGCCGCGCACCCGCGTGCGGTTCACCACCAGCACCCGCCCGCCGACGACGAGCAGGGCGTCGCGGATCTCCTCGACGTCGCCGGCCGCGGCGAGCACCGCGACGACCTCGGGCGGCAGCGCGGCGTCGAGCAGCGCCGTCCCGGGGCCGACGGCCGGGTCGAGCTCCAGCAGCTCACGGGCGGTGTCGTTGACGACGGTGATGCGCCCGTCGTCGGCGACGGCCACGAGGCCCTCGCGGATGGAGTGCAGCAGCGCCTCGCGCTGGTCGGCCAGCGCCCCGATCTCGGCGGGCTCGAGCCCGCGGGTGCGGCGCTTGATGAGCCGGGAGAGGCCGAAGGAGCCGACCGCGCCGAGGGCGAACCCGAGGCCGAGGAAGACGGCGAGGTCGGGCGCGGACCGTTCCAGGCGGGCCTGCCAGCCCGGGTACCGCTCGGCGACCATCACGATGCCCACCTGGTCGCCCGTGTCGGAGAGGACCGGCACGAGGGCGGCGAGCGAGGGCCGGCCGCGCTCGCGGACGTCCCCGGTCCACACCCGCCCCTCGAGGATCGAGCCGTCGCCGACGTCGACCTGCTCGCCCTCCTCCGTCGGATTCGGGCCCACCACCTGCCGACCCCCGGCGTCGAGGAGGTAGACCGCGTCGGCCCCGAGGCGGTCGCGCACGTCACCGGCGTACGACGCCAGCGCCTCCTCGGGCGGGTACCGCTCCTGCAGGCCGCTGCGCACGGCCCCGGTGTTGGCCAGGTTCTCCGCCGCTGAGCGCAGCCGGCTGCCGCGGTCGTCGCGGAACGCCGAGTCCGCCTGCTGCACCGTGACGAAGCCCGCCACGGTCAGCACGACGAGCAGCACGCTCAGCTGGAGCAGCAGGAACTGCCCCGCGAGCGTGAGGCGCGAGCGTGACCACAAGTTGCCGAACCTCCGTTGCGACCCAAAGCGTGACGGGGGCCACACCACCGGTGACGATCCCCACATGTGGAACCCATTCTCCCGCCGGACCGCGCGACGACGCGCGGCCGGGACCGTCTCGGCGGTGGTGCTGCTCGCGGCCCTCACCGGCTGCGGCGTCACGCGCGGTGACGCGTCGAACGACTTCACCGTCTACATCCCGAACAGCCCTGGTGGAGGGTACGACCAGACCGGCCGTGCCGCCGTCGCGGCCATGGAGCGCAACGACCTCACGGGCGGCGACTTCGAGATCAGCAACATCATCGGCGCCGGCGGTTCGGTCGCCATGTCGCGGCTCATGAACGCCGAGGGCGACCCGCGGCTGATGATGTACATGGGTCTCGGCGTCGTCGGCTCGCTCTACTCCAACGGCAACGACTTCCGCCCGCAGGACGCCACCCCGATCGCCAAGCTGATCGAGGACCAGGAGGGCGTGCTCGTCCCCCGCGACTCCCCCTACCGCACGCTCGAGGACTTCATCGCCGCATGGCGCGCCGACCCGAACGCGATCGTCGTGGGCGGCGGCTCGTCGGTGGGCGGCCCCGACCACCTCTTCCCGATGCTGCTCGCCCAGGCGGCGGGCATCGACCCGCGCGAGGTCCGCTACGTCGTGTACGACGGCGGCGGGCCGCTGACGTCCGCGCTGCTCGGCGACAAGATCCAGGTGGGCTTCTCGGGCCTCGGCGAGTTCGAGGGCCAGATCGCCTCGGGCGACCTGCGCGCCCTGGCCGTCTCCGGCGAGGAGCGCGTCGACAGCCCGTCGCTCTCCGACGTCCCGACCGTGACGGAGGGCGGGGTCGACCTCGTCTTCAACAACTGGCGCGGCGTGCTCGCCCCGCCCGGCATCACCGACGAGGAGCGCCAGCGCCTCATCGACCTCGTCGAGGAGATGCACGCCACCGACGAGTGGCAGCAGGCGATGGCCGACAACGGCTGGATCGACGCCCTGCAGACCGGTGACGAGTTCACCGAGTTCCTGGAGTCGGAGGACGCCCGCGTCGCCGACACCCTCGACGAGCTGGGTCTCGCGACGTGAGCGCCACCCGCGACGGCGCGCTCCGCCGTACCCCCGACCCCTCCTCCGCCCCCTCCTCCCCCGCAGCCACAGGTGACCCCGTGACCCTCGATCCCCCCGCGCCCGAGCGCGACCTCGCGCAGCTGGGCCTCGCCGCCGCGCTGGTCGTGGTGGGCCTCTACACCGTGTACGACGCCTCCACCCTCGTCGTCGGGTTCGCCGACCCGGTCGGGCCGAAGGCGTTCCCCTACGTCATCGGCGCCGTGCTGACGGGCCTCGGCGTGCTGCTCGCCGTCGCGGCCCTGCGCGGCGACGTGCCCGACCTCGACGACGGCGAGGACGTCGACCTCTCGCAGGGGTCGGACTGGATGACCGTCGTCAAGCTCGTCGCGGTGCTGGTGCTGACCATCGCCACCGTCGGCTGGCTCGGCTGGGCCGTCACCGGCGCCTTCCTGTTCGCGGGGGCGACGTGGGCGCTCGGCTCCCGCACGCCCGTGCGGGACCTGCTCATCGGCGTCGTGCTGTCGGTGACCAGCTGGTACGCGTTCTACGTCGGCCTCGGCATCCCGCTGACGCCGGGCGTCCTCGACGGAATCCTCTGAGAGGGGCCTGGACCATGGAAAGTCTCTCGCTGCTCGGCGACGGCCTCGCGACGGCCCTCACCCCCGAGAACCTGCTCTGGGCCGCCATCGGCGTCCTGCTCGGCACCTTCGTCGGCGTGCTGCCCGGCATCGGTCCCGCCATGGCGGTGGCACTCCTGCTGCCCGTCACCTTCGGCCTCGAGCCGACCCAGGCGTTCATCATGTTCGCCGGCATCTACTACGGCGGCATGTACGGCGGCTCGACGACCTCGATCCTGCTCAACACACCCGGTGAGTCGGCGTCGGTGATGACGGCGCTCGAGGGCAACCGGATGGCGAAGAAGGGGCGGGCCGCCCAGGCGCTCGCCACGGCCGCCATCGGCTCCTTCATCGCCGGCACGATCGGCACGCTGCTCGTCGTGTTCTTCGCCCCGGCCCTGGCCGAGGTCGCCGTCGAGATCGGCGCGCCGTCGTACCTCGCGATCATGCTCATGGCGATGGTGCTGGTCACCAGCGTGCTGGGGTCGTCGCGGCTGCGCGGCTTCATCGCGCTGTTCCTCGGCCTGACGATCGGGCTCGTCGGCCTCGACCTCAACACCGGCCAGCCGCGCCTGTCGTTCGACCAGCCGCTGCTCGCGGACCGCATCGACATCGTCGTCGTGGCCGTCGGCATCTTCGCCGTCGGTGAGGCGCTGTGGGTCGCGGCGCACCTGCGGCGCAAGCCGCTCTCGGTGATCCCCGTCGGGCGCCCGTGGATGGGCCGCGACGACTGGCGGCGCTCGGTCGGGCCGTGGCTGCGCGGCACCGCGCTCGGCTTCCCGTTCGGCGCCGTGCCGGCCGGTGGCGCCGAGACGCCGACGTTCCTGTCCTACGTGCTGGAGCGGCGCCTGGCCCGCAAGGGCCACGAGTTCGGCCACGGCGCCATCGAGGGCGTCGCCGGACCGGAGGCGGCCAACAACGCCTCGGCCGCCGGCACCTTCGTGCCGCTGCTCGCGCTCGGCCTGCCCGTCACCGCGACGGCGACGATCATGCTGGCCGCGCTGCAGGGCTACGGCATCCAGCCCGGCCCGCAGCTGATGACCGAGCACGCCGACCTGGTGTGGACGCTGCTCGCCAGCCTGCTCATCGGCAACACGCTGCTGCTCGTGCTCAACCTGCCGCTGGCCCCGCTGTGGGCGAAGCTGCTGCGGATCCCCCGGCCCTACCTCTACGCCGGCATCCTGTTCTTCGCCTCACTGGGTGCCTACACCGCGAACCAGCAGCCCTTCGACCTGTTCCTGCTGCTCGTCTTCGGCCTGCTCGGCCTGGCCATGCGGCGCTTCGGGCTGCCGGTGCTGCCGCTCATCCTCGGCGTCATCCTCGGCCCGCTGATGGAGACGAAGATGCGCGAGGCGCTCGCCATCTCCGACGGCGACCTGAACGGCCTGGTCGACGAGCCGCTGGCCGTGATCGTCTACGGCGTCATCGTGCTGCTCGTCGTCGTGCCGCTCGTGCTGTCCCGGGTGCGCCCCGGCGCGGCGCCGACGGCCCGGGTCGCCGAGGACACCATCCCCACCGACCCCACCGACCCCCGTGAGCCTCGTGAGAAGGAGACCGCCCGATGAGCGCCGAGACCGTCGTCATCGCCTACACCCCCGACGAGTTCGGGCGCGCCGCGCTCGAACACGGCATCGTCGAGGCCCGCCGCCGCTCCGCGCGGATCGTCGCGGTCAACGCCACCCGCGGCGACGCCCTCGTGGACGAGCGGTACGCCGACGACGCCGCCATCGACGCGCTCGAGAGTGCGCTCGCGGAGTCCGGCATCGAGCACGTCATCCGCCGCCCCATGGCGCCCGACGTGTCCGAGGCCGTGCTCGAGGTCGCCGAGACCGACGGCGGCACCGTGATCGTCGTGGGCCTGCGCAAGCGGTCCCCCGTCGGCAAGCTCGTGCTCGGCAGCGTCGCCCAGCGCGTGCTCCTCGGCGCCGGTGTGCCGGTGCTGGCCGTCAAGCCGTAGCCCCACCCCGGTGGTTGAGGTGGGTGCGCCAGCACCCCTCGAAACCACCACCGGACACGAACGTGGTTTCGAGGCTCGCTAACGCGAGCACCTCAACCACCGGGGAGCCAGCCCGACGCCGGTGGTTGAGGTGGGTGCGCCAGCGACAGTTCCGGTGGTTGAGGTGGGTGCGCTAGCACCCCTCGAAACCACCACCGAATCCGAACGTGGTTTCGAGGCTCGCTAGCGCGAGCACCTCAACCACCGGGGAGCCAGCCCGGCGCCGGTGGTTGAGGTGGGTGCGCCAGCGACAGTTCCGGTGGTTGAGGTGGGTGCGCCAGCACCCCTCGAAACCACCACCGAATCCGAACGTGGCTTCGAGGCTCGCTAGCGCGAGCACCTCAACCATTGGGGCCACCGACGGTCACTCGCCCTCGGGGTCCTCGGGCTCGGCACCGAGGAGGTGCTCCAGGATCCCCAGCGCCTGGCCGTCGGTGACGGGTGGGCCGTTCACCTCGGGCTCCTCGGGCTCCTCGGGTTCGTCCGCCGGCACCGGCACGTCGAGCCGGCGCAGCGCCCGCTCGACGGTGCGGTCGCGCTCCAGCTCCTCGCGCAGGTCGACCTCTTCGGCCGCGGGCACGAGGCCGTGCAGGCGCCAGAGACCGGCGTCGTCGCCAGGGCGGTCGTCGTCCACGTGTGCTCCTCGGGAGGGAGGGGCGACCGTAGCCCGCGCGGCCCCGGCGGCCCACGGCGGCCCGCGGGGGGTCAGCCGGCGCGGTGCGCGTCGTACCGCTGCTGGTGGAAGGCCCGGGGCGTCACGGCGACCTCGGGCTGCTCGAGGTCGTCGAGGTCCGCGGCGATCTCGACCCCGGCCTCGGCGCAGGCCGCCACGTAGTCCTCGTAGTCGACGCGGAGGCCGTCGTGGTCGGCGCTCAGCGCCTCGCTGATCGTGCGGCCCTCGAGCACGCCGAACTGGCCCTCGGTGTCGAGCAGCACGACCGCCGCCTCGGCCAGCGGGGTGTCGTCCGGCCCCCGCCAGTAGCCGTAGGCCGCCTCCTCCTCGCGCTGCGCCACCCAGGTGACGAGGGCGGCGGTGTCCCGGTTCGCGGCCACGTTGGCGGCGATGTCGGGGTTCGCGAGGTCGTCGGGCGTCAGGTAGGACTCGTCGAGCACGGCCGGCACCTCGCCGTCGGCGAGGAACGTGACGCCCTCCTCGCTCCACGGCGTGTCCTCGCCGCGCGCCTCGCGCTCCCGCCACACCTGCGCGTCCGTCGGCCACGTCGTCATCGCTGTCCCCCTCGTCGTCCGGTACGGCGGCACTCGCCGCCCCCGGCCGGTCTGTCCGGTCGCGGGGACGCGCAAACCCACCGGCGGGCGGCGAGTGCCGTCGCACCCTGCCGCGGTGGCCCAGACCGAGGAGGAGCGGCGGCGCGACCTCGTGCTCCTGCGCCGGGTGCGCGACCGCATCGACCGCGACCACGCGCAACCGCTCGACGTCGAGTCCCTGGCGCGCGGCGTGCACTGGTCGGCGGGCCACCTGAGCCGCGAGTTCCGGCGGGCGTTCGGCGAGTCGCCGTACAGCTACCTCATGACGCGGCGCATCGAGCGGGCCATGACGCTGCTGCGGCGCGGCGGCCTCAGCGTGACGGAGGTGTGCTTCGCGGTGGGCTACGGCTCGCTCGGCACGTTCAGCACCCGGTTCACCGAGCTGGTCGGGATGGCGCCGAGCACCTACCGCGCGCGGGCGGCGGCCGGCGACGGCGCCGGCATCCCGCCCTGCGTCGCCAAGCAGGCCACGCGACCGGTCAGGAACGGAGAAGCACCCCGGCCCGACCCGCGCCTAGGTTGAGCGGCATGAGCCTGAGCATCCACCACGCCTTCCTCCCCCACACCGACGCCGAGGCCTCGCTGGCGTTCTACCGCGACGCGCTGGGCCTGGAGGTCCGCAACGACGTCGGCCACGAGCAGATGCGCTGGATCACCGTCGGCCCGCCCGGTGGAGCGGGCACCTCGATCGTGCTGCACCCGCCGGCCGTCGACCCCACCATCAGCGACGAGGAGCGCCGCGTGGTGCTCGACCTCATCGCGAAGGGCACGTTCGCCGCGCTCACCCTGGCGAGCGACGACCTGGACGCCGACTTCGCCCGCATCGAGGCGAGCGGTGCCGAGGTCGTGCAGGAGCCGACGGACCAGGACTACGGCGTGCGCGACTGCGCCTTCCGCGACCCGGCCGGCAACCTCGTGCGCGTCAACCAGGCCTGACGCGGGCCTTCCCCCGACCGGCCCTGCTCGCCTAGCGTCGCGCGCGTGGACACGGGGACCCGGGAGTGGCTGCTCGACCAGGATCCGGCGCTGCGCTGGCAGGTGGAGCGCGACCTCCTCGACGCCCCGGACGAGGTGTGGCGGGCCACCCGGGCACGGGTCACGACCGAGGGGTACGGCGCCCGCCTGCTGGCCCTGCAGGACCCGGACGGCCAGTGGGCCGGCGGCGCCTTCTTCCCCGCCGACTTCTCCGAGCACGCGCCCGACGCCGAGGGCCAGCCGTGGACGGCCACGACGTGGTCGCTCAGCAGCCTGCGCGAGTGGGGCGTCGACGCCTCCCACCTCGCCGGTACGGCGGAGCGCCTCGCCGCGGGCTGCCGCTGGGAGTACGACGACCTCCCCTACTGGGGCGGCGAGGTCGACGTCTGCATCAACTCGTGGACGCTGTCGAACGGGCTGTGGCTGGGCGCGGACGTCGACGGCCTCGTCGACTGGTTCCTCGACCACCGCCTGCCCGACGGCGGCTGGAACTGCTTCTGGGTCGACGGCGCGCGCCGTTCCTCGTTCCACTCGACGCTGAACGCCCTCAAGGGGCTGCTCGACCACGCCGTGCGCACGGGCGACGCCGGACGCACCCGGGAGGCGCGCCGGGCCGGGGAGGAGTACCTGCTCGAGCGCCGCCTCCACCGCCGGCTGTCCACCGGCGAGACAGTGGCGCCGTGGGCGCTGCGTCCGACGTACCCGCCCCGGGCCTACTACGACGTGCTCAACGCGCTCGACCACTTCCGCGCCGCGGCCGCGCACGAGGGCACCCCGCCCGACCCGCGCCTCGCCGAGGCCGTCGCGATCCTGCGCGAGCAGCAGCAGCCCGACGGCCGGTGGCTGCAGGGCCCGCCGCACCGGGGACGCACCTGGTTCCCGGTCGACGTCGACGAGGGCGAGCCGAGCCCGTGGCTGACGCTCCAGGCGCTGCGCGTGCTGCGGTGGTGGGACGCGGAAGCGGGTTGAGCCCGGTCGCGCGGTCTCAGCTCGCCGACAGGACCGCCCACGCGATCAACTTGTCGAGGCGTCGGATGTCGACCTTCTTGTCGAGCTTGATCTTGATGTGACCCGCACGGGTCCACAGCTCGAGCTCCGCATTGAAGTCGAGGAGCTTCCCGGCGTTCTCCGAGGACCACATGTCGATGCGGCTGTAGGGCAGGGAGTAGATCTCCACCTTCTTTCCCGTCAAGCCTTGAGCATCGCGCACGATCAGCCGCTTGCTTGTGAACACCGCGGAGTCACGGAACGTCTTGTACGCCGCGACGGCCTGCTCCCCCTCCACCAGGAGGTCGTTCACATCGTCCGGGATGGGGATCTCCTGGATCAGGGTCCAGTTGGTGATGGTTGTCGTCTCCATGGCGGGCACTGTGGCAGTCGTGGGCGCGTGGCGTGGCGTCTTTCGAGGACTCGGCGACGACGGCGGTGTCGAGATGTCAGCCGTGACGGGCGGACGTCCGTTCGCGGGACGTCATGCGAAGCGTGCCCCTGGGCGCTCGGTCCGCATGACGCCCCACGCCCGGGGTCCTCGTCCGCCGCGGACGTCATGCGCAGGGTGGCGCCGGGGCCCCGATCGGTACGACGTCCGGCGTCGGCCGCTCGCCGCTTCCGGGCCCGCGGCGGCCCCCGATCGTGTTGGATCGGCCCCGTACGGATCGCGCCGTACGCACGCACCGCCGACGGGAGCACCGATGGACTTCGCAGAGTACCGCCGCCACGACGCCACGGGCCTGGCCCGGCTGGTCGCCGAGAAGCAGGTCAGCGCGGCCGAGCTGCTGCAGGTCGCCCGCGAGCGCGCCGCCGAGGTGAACCCGCGGATCAACGCGATCGTGCGGGACGTGCCGTGCGCGGGCGACGAGGAGCGGAGCGGCCCCTTCGCGGGCGTGCCGTTCCTCATCAAGGACCTGGGGCAGGACTACGCGGGTCTGCCCACCTCGAGCGGGTCGCGGTCGTTGCAGTCCGTGCCCGCCGCCGAGCACTCCACCGTCGTCCAGCGCTGGCTCGACGCGGGCCTGGCGATCTTCGGCAAGACCAACCTCCCCGAGTTCGGCGCCAAGGCCATCAGCGAGCCCGACGCCTGGGGCCCGGCGCGCAACCCGTGGGACCTCACCCGCACCCCCGGCGGGTCGTCCGGCGGCTCCGCGGCGGCGGTCGCGGCCGGCATCGTGCCCGCCGCCGGCGCCAACGACGGCGGCGGCTCGACCCGCATCCCCGCCGCGTGCTGCGGCCTCGTCGGTCTCAAGCCGGGCCGCGGGCTCACCCCGCTCGGCCCCGGTGCGGGCGAGATGATGCACGGCGCCGCGGTGCAGGGCGTCGTCACCCGCACCGTCCGCGACAGCGCGGCGCTGCTCGACGTGATGGCCGGCGGCGAGCCGTGGGGCCCGTACCAGCCGAGCCTGCCGTCCGCGCCGTACTCCTCGGTGCTGGGGAAGGACCCCGGCCGCCTGCGCATCGGCGTCCGCGTGCCGTCCGCCATCACCCCCGACCCGCACCCCGAGGCGTACGCCGCGGTGGCCGGCGCCGTGCGCGCGCTCACCGACCTCGGCCACGAGGTGGAGGAGCTGGCGGAGGCGCCGTTCGACGACGCCGCCCTGGCCCGCGAGTTCCTGCTCGCCTGGTTCGTCTACATCGCCTGGGAGGTGCGCGACGCCCAGCAGCGCCCCCGCCACGGCCTTCGAGCGCGACACCCGGATCATGGCGGCGCTCGGCAACGCCACGAGCGGGGTCGACTACCTCGACGCGGTGGAGCGGCGCCACCAGCACGCGCGGCGGCTCTCGACGTACTTCGACACCTACGACCTGCTGCTCACCCCGACCCTGGCCACTCCCCCGCCGAAGGTCGGGGAGTTCGAGCTGCCGGCGGCGCTGCGGGTCGCGGCGGACGCGCTGCTGCGCACGGGTACGGCGCGCCTGCTCACCCGCACGCCGATCGTCGACGACATGGTGCAGAAGAACCTGGGGTGGGTGCCCTACACCCAGCTCGCCAACGTCACGGGCCGCCCGGCGATCTCGCTGCCGCTGCACCAGACGGCGGACGGGCTCCCGCTCGGCGTGCAGCTCGTGGCCCCGCTCGGGGGCGAGACCTTGCTCCTCCAGCTGGCCGCCCAGCTCGAGGAGTCGGTGCCGTGGGCCGACCGGGTCGCGCCCCTGTGAGGTGGTGGTCACCGGTCGGCGGCAGACTCGACCCATGACCGACGCCGCGACCGGATCGCTGACCTTCGCCGACTCGACCGTCATCGCCGCCTCCCCCGAGGCGGTCTACGCGCTCGTCGCCGACGTGACCCGTACGGGCGAGTGGTCGCCCGTGTGCGAGGCCTGCTGGTGGGACGAGGGCGACGGACCCCGCGTCGGCGCGACCTTCACGGGCCGCAACGTGACGCCCGGCCGCACGTGGGAGACGCGCTGCGAGGTGACGGTGGCCGACGAGGGCCGCGCGTTCGGGTGGAGCGTGACGGGCGGCAACGTGCTGTGGACCTACACGATGCGGCCCGTCGAGGGCGGCACCGAGCTGACGGAGTCGTGGGAGTTCACGCCGCAGGGGCAGGCGTTCCTGGCGGCGAAGTTCCCCGAGGACCCCGAGGCGCAGATCGCCGGGCGCGAGCAGGCCGCACGCACCGGCATCCCCGCCACGCTGGCGCGGATGAAGGAGATCCTCGAGCAGCGCTGAGGCCCGCCCCGCGTGCGCCGGTCGGTCAGTTGGAGCCGGCCGGGAGGATCGGCGGCGTGGACCATCACGACGTGACCATCGTCGGGGCCGGCAACGCCGGCATCTCGCTCGCCGCCCGGCTGCGCCGGGAGGGGGTCGCGGACGTCGCGATCGTCGAGCCGCGCACCACCCACCACTACCGGCCGCTGCTCAACTACGTGGGAGCCGGCCGCGCGCCCATGTCGGCGCTCGAGCGGCCCACCCGGGGCCTCGTGCCCGACGGCTGCACCCTGGTCGAGGACCACGTCACCGCGGTCGACCCCGGCGCCGCGGGCGGGCCCACCGTCACCACGGCGGGCGGGCGCACCCTGCGCTCGACCACCCTCGTGCTGTGCCCGGGCCTCGACGAGGACTTCGCCGCCACCCCCGGCCTCGCGGCGGCGTACGACGCCGGCTGGGCCGCCTCGACCTTCGTCGGCGAGGCCGCGCCCCGCGTGTGGCCGGCGCTGCGCGACCTGACCGCGGGCCGGGTGCTCTTCACCGTGCCGCCCGAGCCGGCGCCGTGCGGCCCGACCGCGCTCAAGCCGCTGCTGATGGCGTGCGACCACTGGCGTCGCCGCGGCGTGCTGGGGCGGCTCGAGGTCACGCTGGTGCTGCCGGACGCCTCGCCCGTCGCCGTACCCGAGCCGGACCGCCGACTAGAGGAGGTGCTCACGGGGTACGGCGTGCGCGTGCTGCGCCACGCCCGCGTCGCCCGGCTCGGCGACCGGGCGGTCACCGTCACGACGCCGGGCGGCACCGAGGTCGTCGACGACCTCGCGTTCGCGCACGTAGTGCCGCACTACCGGGCCCCGCGCTGGATCGAGGCCGCCGGGCTGGCCGGAACCACCGCTGCGGGCCTGGCCGCCGTCGACCCACGGACGATGCGCCACCCCGAGCACCGGGACGTGTGGGCGCTCGGCGACTGCGCCGACCTGCGCACCCGGCCCTCCGGCGGGGCGCTGCGCAAGCAGGTCGCCGTGCTCGCCGCCAACATCACCGCGGGTCCCGACGTCGCCGACGCGGACCTGGAGCAGTACGACGGGTACACCGTCATGCCCATCACCACCGACCGGCGGAGGCTGATGCTGGTCGAGATCGACCGGTCGGGGCGCCCCTCGCCCACCGTCCCGTTCCCCGACCTGACCCGCCCGCGCCGGGCCACGTGGCTCGCCGACCGCTACGGGCTGCCGCAGACGTACTTCCGGAGGATCCTGCGCGGGAAGGTCTGAGGCGCGGCACGCGCAGCAACGACGAACGGCCGCCCCGTGCGGGGCGGCCGTTCGTCGTCAGAGGGCTGCTGGTGGAGCTGCGGGGAATCGAACCCCGGTCCTCGAGCGCTGATCCAGGTCTTCTCCGGGTGCAGTCCGCGTTGTCGCTTTTCTCGGCCTCGGCGCTCGCACGGACACGTCGCCGACAGGCTCAGTCAGGAAAGAGTCCCGGCCGCCCCTCCTGACAGGAGACGACCAGCAAGTCCTCTAGATGAGGCCTGGGTCCGGGACGAGGACGGGTGCCCGGTCAGACCCTTCGATCACTGCTCAGGCAGCGAGAGCGAAGTCGTTGCGATTGGTGTTGGCAACTGTGTTTTCCAGCGATCGTTTACGAGATGGCGCTGGCTTCTCGACCCGCTTCTCCTGGAACGAACGTCCCAAGTCGAAACCGATCAGCCCCTCTTGAGTTGTGTTCCACGGACGACGCACCACCGCCGACCCGCTCCGCAGAGCGTACCTCCCCCAACCAGACCGGTGCGAGCGCTATTCCGCCGCCCGGGTCGGCGAGCAGGGCGTCACCTGCTCGTCACCCACGAGGCTCGCCACGGCTCTATGCTCCCGCCGTGCCCACGCTCGCGCCGGTCGTCCTCCTCGTCTCCGAGCACCACCACGGCGTGCTCGCCGACCAGTTCGGTCGCTACGCACGCGAGTACGACGTGCGCACCGCCCGGTCGGCCGCGGAGGCCGTCGAGACCATCCGCGCCGCCCGCGCCGAGGACCGCGCGGTCGCGCTGCTCGTGCACGACGGCGCCCTGCCCGACGCGCACCCGCTCGTCGCGTTCGCCGAGTGGCGCGAGCTGGTGCCGACGGCGCGCCGGCTCGTCGCCTCGCCGTACGAGCGGTTCCTCGACGACAGCGAGACCCTGCGCCACGGCCTGGCGGCCGGCAAGTTCGACGCACACCTCCTGATGCCCCGCGGGGTGCGCGACGAGGAGTTCCACGGCGCGGTCTGCGAGCTGCTGTCGGACTGGGGCTCCACGTCGGTGGCGCCCGAGGTCGACACGGTGCGCATCGTCGGCGACCCCGATGCCACCCTCGAGCGCGCGATCAGCGAGTACACCGGCCGGATGGGCATGCCGACCCTCGTGCACGCCCCCGACAGCCCCGTCGGCGTGGAGCTGACCGCGGAGTTCACGGCCGCCGGCGGCGAGGCGACGTACCCCCTCGTCTCCCTCACGGGCCGGCCCCCGATCGCACCGCGCGACGTGCGCGCCGTCGCGGCCGCGTTCTACGGCCCGCCGCAGCCGGTCGGGTCCACCGACACCGTCGACCTCGTCGTCGTGGGCGCCGGGCCTGCCGGCCTGGCAGCGTCGGTGTACGGCGCGTCCGAGGGCCTCTCGACCGTGGTCGTCGAGGCCGAGGCGATCGGCGGCCAGGCGGGCACGAGCTCGATGATCCGCAACTACCTCGGCTTCCCGCGCGGCGTCTCCGGGATGCGGCTCGCGCAGCGCGCCCGTCTGCAGGCGATGCGGTTCGGGGCGCGGTTCGCCACGGGGTGGGAGGTCACCGCGCTGGAGACCGGGGACGGCGTGCACCGGGTCGTCACCGACGCGGGCACCGTCGAGGCGCGGGCCGTCGTCATCTCCACGGGCGTCGCCTACCGCAGCCTCGGCGTGCCGGCCCTCGAGAACCTCGTCGGCCGGGGCGTGCAGTACGGCTCCGCCACCTCCGTCGCCCGGGAGATGGAGGGGCACGACGTCGTGGTCGTCGGCGGCGGCAACTCCGCGGGCCAGGCCGCGCTGCACCTGGCGCGGTTCGCGCGGTCGGTGACGATCGTCGTACGACGCCCCTCCCTGGCCGAGACGATGTCGCAGTACCTCATCGACGAGATCCGCTGGAACCCGCGCGTCGACGTCGCACCCTGCTCGCAGGTCGTCGACGGCGGCGGCAACGGCCGGCTGGAGTGGCTCGACGTGCACGACACCTCGACCGGGCGCACCACCCGGCGCGAGGCGCACGGCCTCTTCCTGCTCATCGGCGCGGCGCCGCACTGCGGGTGGCTGCCGCCCGAGATCGCCCGTGACGCCCACGGCTTCGTGCTGACCGGCCGCGCCGTGCCCGAGGAGAGCTGGGTCGCCGGGATGCCGCCGGCCGACCTCGCGACGTCCGTGCCCGGCGTCTTCGCCGCCGGCGACGTGCGCGCCGGGTCGATGAAGCGCGTCGCGTCCGCCACCGGCGAGGGCGCGTCGGTCGTCTCGCTGGTGCACGCGCACCTGGCGCCCTGATGTCGAGGCTGTTCTCCCTGGCGAGTCGCGGGAGCGTCGAGGGGTTCCTCGAGCGCTACAGCGCGGACGACGCCCGGCTCGTCGAGAGCTCGGGCCGGACGTTGCTCATGCACGCGCTGCGGAACGACGACCCGCGGCGCGCGTCGCGATCGCGCGCCGGCTGCTGGACGACGGTGCCGATGCGGCCGCCACGATGCCGGACTCCGGGGTGAACGCGCTGCACGTGCTGCTCGGCGTCCTCGACCACGACTTCACCGCGGACGAGTTCGTGGCCGCGAACCCCGCCGCCCAGCCGTTGCCGGAGGCGCTCGTCACGCACGCGACCATCGACTTCGACGCGCACGTGCAGCGCGCGGGAGCGCCGGTGACGACGCTGCGCGACCGGGTGCTCGCCGAGACGAAGGAGGGCAACCCGCTGCGGAGGGCCGCGGAGGCGTCGGCGGGGTAGGCGGGCGTGGTTTCGAGGGCCGCTGGCGCGGCCACCTCGACCACCGGAACAGCGCGGGTGCCTCAGTCGCCGAAGAGCCGCGCGGCGTTGTGCCAGCACACCTTCGCGAGCCAGGCGTCGTCGAGGGCGGCGTGCCGCTCGCGCAACGCCTCCAGCACCTCGACCTGGTGCACGTAGGGGTAGGGGATGTTCGGGAAGTCGGAGCCGAACAGGATCTTGTCGCCCAGCGCCGCGTAGCGCGGCAGCAGCGCGTCGGGCACGTCGCCCGGGTGGCGACAGACGCCAGCCACCTCCCCCACCCTGTTGCTCGTCTCGGCGAAGAAGTGAGTGAACGCCATCGTGGTGTCGAGGTGGACCCGCTCGTAGGTCTCCGCCATCGTCAGGAACTCGTCGTACTCGGGTGCCCCCAGGTGGGCCATGACGAGCGCGAGGCGGGGGTGGCGCGCCAGCACCTCGGCAACCGGGCCGGGGCCGGTGAACGCGGTCGGCACCGGGCCGGAGCCGGCGTGGAGCACGACCGGGGTGCCGGAGGCCTCCAGCACCTCCCACACCGGCGCGAGCAGCGGGTCGCGCACGTCGAAGGCGCCGACCTGCACGTGCACCTTGAACACCTGGACGCCGGCGGCGACCCGGGCCGCGACGTACTCCCCCGCACCCGGCTCGGGGAAGAACGTGGCGCAGTGCAGCGCCTCGGGCACCCGCGCGGCGAACTCGGCCGCCCAGTCGTTGAGGAACTCGGCCATGCCCGGCTTGTGGGGGTAGGGCAGGGCGGTGAAGCGGCGGACGCCGTACGCGCGGAGCCGCTCGACGTTCGCCGCGTCGGTGTCGAGGTAGCGGATCGGCCACTCGCGGCCGATGAGCGGGCCCGCGGACGCGAACACCGCGCGCACCTTCTCGGTGACGCGCGGCGGCAGGAAGTGGGTGTGGACGTCGAACAGGCCGGGGACGCCGAGGCGCTGGAGGACCGCGTGCAGGTGGTCGCGGCGCTCCGCTGGGTCGTCGAGCGGGGGGACGCCCGCGCTCACACCCGGTCCATGCCCTTGAGCTGGCGGCCCAGCGCCTGCTGCTTCTCGCGGTTCGCCTGGCGCTCGGCCAGCGAGTGGCGCTTGTCGTAGGACTTCTTGCCCTTCGCCAGCGCGATCTCGACCTTCGCGCGACCGTCGGAGAAGTAGAGCGACAGCGGCACGATCGTGTAGCCCTTGTTGGCCACCTTCGTGGCGATCTTGTCGATCTCGGCGCGGTGGAGCAGCAGCTTGCGCTTGCGGCGGGCGGCGTGGTTGGTCCACGTGCCCTGCGCGTACTCCGGGATGTGCACCGCGTGCAGCCACACCTCGTCGTGGTCGATGTCGACGAAGCCGTCGACGAGGTTCGCCCGGCCGGCCCGCAGCGCCTTCACCTCGGTGCCCTGCAGGACCATGCCGGCCTCGAAGGTGTCCTCGATGTGGTAGTCGTGCCGCGCCTTGCGGTTCTGCGCGACGAGCTTGCGCCCCTGCTCCTTGGCCATCCGTCCATTCTCCCAGCAACGCGCAACCGGTTTGACCCGGTCGTCACGGGGCCGCGGGCCGCGGATCAGAAGTAGTTCATCGGGTTCGTCGGCGACCCGTTCTTGTAGACCGTGAAGTGCAGGTGGCAGCCGGTCGACCAGCCGGTCGAGCCGACGTACCCCACGAGCTGCCCGCGGCGCACGTCCTGCCCCACGCTCACGACGTACCGCGTGGCGTGGTTGTAGATCGTGGAGACGCCGGCGCCGTTGACGTAGCCGTTGTCGATGATGAGGCGGTTGCCCCACGCCGACTGGAAGTAGCGCTCGACGACCTCGCCGTCGGCAGCCGCGTACATCGGGGTGCCGCAGCCCGCGCCGAAGTCCACGCCGTCGTGCAGCGAGTAGTAGCCGTAGATGGGGTGCACCCGCATGCCGTACGGCGAGGTGACGCGCCCGTTGACGGGGTAGCTGAGGCCGCTGCTGCTGCCCCCGCCACCGCCGCTGCTCGAACCACCACCGCCGCTGGACCCGCCGCCACCGCCGCTGCCCTGGTTGGCGCGCTGGCGGGCGGCCTCGGCCGCGGCGGCCTCGGCGGCGCGCCGGCGCGCGGCCTCCGCGCGCTGGCGCAGGACGGTGCTGATGCGCTGCGACTCGGACTCCAGCGTGGCCAGCTCGGCCCGGTCGGCGTCGCGGGCCGACTGGGCGGCGGCCTCGACCTCGGCGTGGCTGGCGACGAGGGACTGCACCTGGGCCTCGGCCTCGGCGGCCTGCGCCTCCAGCGTGGCCATGCGCTCCAGGTTGGCGGCGGCCTCGGCGCGCTCGTCGGCGACGAGGTCGCGGGCCTCCTGCACCCGGACCTCCTGCACCTCGAGCATGACCTCGGCGGCCCGCAGGTCGTCGTACGCGCGGGCCTCGGTGCCCAGCACCGTGTCGCGCGCCGCCTCGGCCCGGGTGAGGTCGGAGAGGTCCTCGGCGCCGAGCATGGCGCCGAGCGCCTCGAGGTCGGCGTCGGGCGTCATCGACTGGTCGACGATCTGGCGGCCGACGCGGGCGCGCTGACCGACGACGTCGTCACGGCCGCCCTGCAGCTCGGCCTCGGCGGCGGCGAGCTCGACCTCGGCCGCGTTCAGCCGGGTCTGCATCTCGGCGTCGTAGGCCTGCGCCTGCCCCAGCTCGGCACGCGCCGTCGAGAGGCGGGCCTGCGCGGAGGCCAGCTGGGCGGTGGACTCGCGCAGCTGCGCGGTCGCGGCGGCGAGCTGGGCGCTGGACTCGGAGAGGTCGGAGTTCGTCGCGTCGATCTGGCCCTGCACCTGCCCCTGGCGCTCGCGCAGCTCGTCGTCCTCGTCGTCGGCGTACGCGAGGGGTGCGGTCGCGGCACCGGCCGCGACGGCGAGGGACACCGCGATCGCGGCGAGCCGTCGCCGCGACGGCAGGAGGAACTGCTGCATGGGGAAGCCTTTGCCTAGTTCGGGGAAGTGAACCGCACGCGACGGTAGACCACGCAGGTCACACCTTGAGGTATTTCCTCGTCAGCAGGAGTGTCGGCAGCACCGTCAGCAGCGGGCCGAGCAGCGCGATGACGCCGAACGCCACCCACCACTCGCCGAGCCCCACCCACGGCATGAAGTCGAGCGTGGCCGCTGCCCGGTCGTTCACCACGAAGCGCAGCAGGGCTGCCAGCGCCCCGCCGGCGAGCAGCACGCCGAGCAGCGCGGTCACCAGCGCCTCGAGCAGGAACGGCAGGGCGATGTAGAGGGTCGACGCGCCCACCAGCCGCATGATGCCGATCTCCTTGCGGCGCGCGAAGGCCGCCAGGCGGATCGTGTTGCTCACCAGCAGCAGCGCACCGATGACCAGCACCACCGCCGTGGCGATCGAGGCCCACTGCGCGGCCCCGAGGACGTCGAAGACGGGCTCCAGCAGCTCGCGCTGGTCGGTCACGCGTCGTACGCCGTCGAGGGTCGCCACCGCGCTCTCCACCCCGGCCGACTGCTCGGGGTCCTTCAGCGTGATCCAGAGGGACGCGTTGAAGTCCTCGGCCGTGACCGCGGCGTCCTCGCCCTCGATGAGGCGGCTGTCGCCCTGGGCGCGGGCCAGCTCGAGGGTCTTGTCGTAGGCGTCCTGCTGGGTCTCCTCGCGGACGCCGGCCGTCTCCGGGTTCTCCTCGATCGCCCGCAGGATGTCGGCCTTCTGCGCCTCGGTGACCTCGCCGTTGCAGGTGCCCGCGATGTCGGTGGCGTTGCAGAGGTAGACGGTGATCTCGACCTGGCTGCCGAACTGGCGGTCGGCGATGTCGGCCTGCTGCTTGAGCAGCACGCCGACGCCCACCAGCGTCAGGGAGACGAAGAGGGTGAGGATGACGGCGAGGTGCATCGAGACGTTGCGACGCAGGCCCTGCCCGAGCTCGGTGAAGACGTAACGCAGCTGCATGTGGGGGGAATCCGCTCCTGGTTCGGGGTGAGGCCGGGTGGGCTCTGCGTCAGCTCTGGAAGCCGTAGACGCCCTGGGCCTGGTCGCGCACGAGGTGGCCGTTCTCCAGCTCGATCACGCGCTTGCGCATCTGGTCGACGATGCTGTTGTCGTGCGTCGACATCAGCACGGTCGTGCCCGTGCGGTTGATGCGGTCGAGCAGCTTCATGATGCCGACCGAGGTCGACGGGTCGAGGTTGCCGGTCGGCTCGTCGGCGATGAGGATCTTGGGCCGGTTGACGAACGCCCGGGCGATCGCGACCCGCTGCTGCTCGCCGCCCGACAGCTCGTCGGGCATGCGGTCGGCCTTGCCGTCGAGGCCCACGAGCTCGAGCGTCTGCGGCACCAGCTCGGTGATCTGGGCGCGCGGCTTGCCGATCACCTGCAGCGCGAACGCCACGTTCTCCGCGACCGTCTTGTTCTGCAGCAGGCGGAAGTCCTGGAAGACCGTGCCGATCTGGCGGCGGTGCCGCGGGATCTTCCAGCTGGCGAGGCGGTTGATCTCGCGGCCGGCGACGTAGACCCGTCCCTGGGTGGCGCGCAGCTCGCGCAGCACCAGGTAGAGGAACGTCGACTTGCCCGACCCCGAGGAACCCACCAGGAAGACGAACTCGCCCTTCTCGATGTCGAGGGTGACGTCGTCGAGGGCCGGGCGGCCCTGGCCGGGGTAGGTCATGGAGACCTTCTCGAAGCGGATCACCGGAGGGACGTTAGCCCAGGCTCCCCGGGCCCCCGGCGACCACGGGGCGCGTGTTCTCCCCCACGCCGGGCCTGCGTCGGGCCGCCGCCCGGTCCACGAGCTCGTCGCGGAAGGCGGCCGCGGCGGCGGTGAGCGGCGTACCGGCCCGCCACACCACCGACAACCGCCACGGGGGCACGTCGTCGGCCAGCGGGCGGGTCACGCAGCCGTGCGTCGGCACGATCGAGGGCAGCACCGCGACGCCCGTGCCGGCCCGCACGAACGCCACGACCGACGGCAGGTCCCCCGCCTGCACCACGAGCCGCCGCTCCAGCCCTGCGCCCGCCAGGGCGGTCTCGAGCAGCACCCGGTTGGCGTAGCCGGGCAGCGTGTCCACCCACCGCTCCTCCGCGAGCTGCTCGAGGCGTACGACGGACCCGCTCGCCGCCGGGTGCCCCTCCGGCAGCACCGCCAGCGCAGCTCGTCGAGGAGGCGCCCCGCCAGGTCGGCCGGGCGCGGCAGCGCGGAGAAGGCCAGGTCGAGCCGTCCGCGCCGCACGTCCTCGTGCAGCCCCGTCGACCCCGCCGGGGAGGCGACGAGCGTCAGCTCGACGTCGGGGTGACGCTCCTGGAACGCCGACGCCGCGGCGGGCACCTCGAGGGCGTCGAGCGCGGGGAACAGCCCGACCCGCACGCGTCCCCGCAGCCCGGCCGCGGGCTCGCGCGCCTCCGAGCGCAGGCGGGCGAGCGCCGCGAGGGCCTCGCGGGCGGCCGGGACCGCCCGCTCCCCCGCCGCGGTCAGCCGCATGCTGCGCGTCGTGCGCTCGAAGAGCACCGCGCCGAGGTCGCGCTCGAGCGAGCGCAGCGCCGCCGAGACCGTCGACTGGGCGGCGTGCACCCGGGTCGCGGCGCGCGTGACGCTCAGCTCCTCCGCGACCGCGACGAAGACCTCCAGGCTGCGCTCGTCCACCGGGCCAGCCTCGCACTGTTCGGTCGCTCCGCACAGTGCGATCGAAGAACTTCGTTGGACTCGATCAATGCGCGGGCGGACCCTGGAGGCATGGAGCACCCCACCACCCCCGCCCGGCACCCCGGGCAGTCGGCACCGACCGGGCACCGCCGCGGCGCGGTCGTCGTCGCCGTGGCCTTCGCGGTCGGCGGCGTTCGCGACGCTGCCCACGCCGCTCTACGCCGAGTACCGCCGCGCCGAGGGCTTCTCGTCCCTCAGCGTCACCGTCGTCTTCGCGGCCTTCGCGGTCGGCGTGCTGCTGGCGCTCGGACTCGCCGGCCACCTCAGCGACGTGCACGGGCGGCGCAGCCTCCTGCTGGCGGCGGGCGTCGCCCAGGTGCTCTCCGCCGCGGCGTTCGTCGCGACCACCGACCTGGCGGGCGTCCTCGTCGCTCGCGTGCTCTGCGGCGTCGGCGTCGGGCTCCTGGTGCCCACCGCGACCGCGGCGCTCGCCGAGCTGCTCGGGGCCGGCGGGCGGGGAGCGGGCGGGCGGACCGCCGCCTCGACCGTCGTGGTCGCCAACCTCGGCGGGCTGGCGGCCGGCCCGCTCGTGGGCACGGCGCTCCTGGCGGTCACGGGCACCCCGCTGCGCGACCCGTTCCTCGTGCTCGGCGTCGCGCTCGTGCTGGCGACCGCCGCCCTCCTGCTGGTGCCGGAGACGCGGGCACCCGCGCGGCCGCGTCCGCCGTACCGGCCGCAGCGGCTGGCGGTCCCGCCCCACGCGCGGGCCACGTTCTGGTCGCTGGCGCTCGCCTCGTGCGCGGCGTTCTCGGTGCTCGGCAGCTACGCCGCGCTCGCCCCGCGGCTGATGGCCGAGGTCTTCGCGGTCGACTCGGTGCTGCTCGCGAACCTGCCCGTCACCCTGCTCTTCGGCTGCGCCGCGCTCGGCCAGCTGGCCACGGCCTCGTGGTCGACGAGTCGGCGGCTGGCGGGCGCGGCGGTGTTCCTGGGCGGCGGGCTCGCCCTCGTGGCGGCCACCGCGCTGGCCGCGAACCTGCCGGGCGCCCTCGTCGCCGCCGCCGTCGCGGGCACCGGCGTGGGCCTGGCCTTCCGCTCGGCGGTCGCCGGCGTCGTGGCCCTCGCCCCGCCCGAGCGGCGCAGCGGGGTGACGGCGTCGCTGCTGCTCGTGACGTACGCCGGCCTCACCGTGCCCGTCGTCGCCGTGGGGCTGCTCGCCGAGGTCGCGTCGGCCACGACCACCCTCGTCACGCTCGCCGGCGTCGTCGGCACCGTCGTCGTGGTCACGACCGGCGCGGGCGCGCGGGTGCTGTCACGTGCCGAGCAGCACTCGTCGGGGTCGCCCCCCGCGTCCTCCCCCGTCTCGTCCCCCGTGTCCTAGGGTCGACCGGGTGAACCGCCCGGTCCCCGCCCTCGCCGCTCTCGTCGTGCTCGCCCTCGGCACGGTGGCCTGCACGGGCGACGACGGGGGTGACGGCGACGCACCGGTCGCGTCGCCCACGACCACCGCACCCCCGGCGCTCGCCGACCTCGACACCACGACCCTGGGCGTCGAGCGCTCCGCGTTCTGCGACGACGTCACCGACGAGGCGGTCGCCGCCGCGCTGGGCGCCCCGCCCGTCGAGGCGGTGCCGTGGGACACGGGCGCGCCGACGCAGATCGCGCCCGGCCGCGAGGACCTCGTCCACGAGGTCGGGTGCCGCTGGTACGGCGAGGGCGGCGCCGCCGCGCCCACGAGCCCGGCCGCCTCCGCCTGGGTGTTCGTGCCGCCGACGACCCCGGCGGCGGCCGCGGCGTACGTCGAGGAGACCGCGGCGACCGAGGGCTGCCGCGTGCTCGAGGGGCAGCCGGCGTACGGCGCGCCCTCCCTCGCCCAGCTGTGCGGCGCCGAGGGAGTCGCGGAGGTCTCGTTCCGCGGGCTGCTCGGCGACGCCTGGCTCACCTGCACGCTGCGCGTGCCGACCTCCGCGGCGTTCGACGAGGCCGCCACGGTCACCCGCGCCTCCGACTGGTGCGCCGCCGTCGCGGTCGCCGCCGGCCCCTGATCCCCCACCCGAGGAGAGCCACGATGATCGACCGCAGCGCGTTCCTGGCCGGCACGGCCACCACGTCCGACCTCGTCGACGCGCTCGTCGACGCGCTCGTCGACGCCGGCCTCGAGGTGCGCTCGTGCAGCACACAGCTGCGGCTGTACGGCGCACGCCCCCGCTTCACGGGCCCCGTCCGCACGGTGCGCTGCGACCGGGACAACGGGCTGGTGAAGCGGACGCTGAGCTCGCCCGGTGACGGCGCGGTGCTCGTCGTCGACGGCGGCGGGTCGCCGTGGTCGGCGCTCATGGGCGACCAGATCGCCGCCGCGGCGGTCGCCAACGGCTGGGCCGGCGTCGTGATCAACGGTCCCGTGCGGGACGTGACGGCCCTGGCCGGGCTCGACCTCGGCATCAAGGCGCTCGGGTCCAACCCGCGCAAGAGCGCGAAGGACGCCGCGGGCGAGGTCGACGTGCCCGTGACGTTCGGCGACGTCACGTTCACGCCCGGCGCGACGCTGTGGAGCGACGAGGACGGGATCGTCCTCACCGACTGAGCAGCCGGTGCCTCAGCTGGCGTCCGCCTTCTCGGCGCCGCGGCGCCAGCGGATGCCCGCCTCGAGGAAGCCGTCGATCTCGCCGTCGAAGACCGGCGTGGGGTTGCCGACCTCGTAGCCGGTGCGCAGGTCCTTGACGATCTGGTACGGGTTCAGCACGTAGTTGCGCATCTGGTCGCCCCACGACGCCTGCACGTCGCCGCGCAGCCCGTCGAGCTCGGCCTTCTCCTCGGCCTTCTTGAGCGCGAGCAGCTTGGCCTTGAGCACGACCATGGCGCTGGCCTTGTTCTGCAGCTGCGACTTCTCGTTCTGGCAGCTGACGACCGTGCCGGTCGGGAGGTGGGTGAGACGCACCGCGGAGTCGGTCGTGTTGACCGACTGGCCGCCGGGACCGCCGGAGCGGAACACGTCGACGCGGATCTCCTCGTCGGGGATGTCGATCTCGTCGGTCTGCTCGAGCACCGGCACGACCTCGACCGCGGCGAACGAGGTCTGGCGCCGGCCCTGGTTGTCGAACGGGCTGATGCGCACCAGGCGGTGCGTGCCCGACTCCACCGAGAGGGTGCCGTAGGTGTAGGGCCCGTGGATCGCGAAGGTCGCCGACTTCAGGCCCGCCTCCTCCGCGTAGGAGGTCTCGAACACCTCGACCGGGTAGTTGTGGTGCTCGGCCCAGCGGGAGTACATGCGCAGCAGCATCTCCGCGAAGTCCGCGGCGTCGACGCCACCGGCGCCGGCGCGGATCGTCACGAGGGCCTCGCGGGCGTCGTACTCGCCGTTGAGGAGGGTGCGCACCTCGAGGGCCTCGACCGCCTTGTGCAGGCGGCCCAGCTCGGCGACGGCGTCGGCGAGCGAGTCGGCGTCGCCCTCCTCCTGCGCGAGCTCGACCATGATCTCGAGGTCCTCGATGCGGCCCCGCAGGGTCTCGAAGCGCTCGAGCTCGCCCTGGAGCGCGGAGAGGCGGCCGGTCACGCGCTGGGCGTTGGCCTGGTCGTCCCACAGGTCGGGGGCCGCGACCTCCTCCTGGAGGGCAGCGACCTCCCGCTGCATGCTCTCGACGTCGAGCACCTGCTCGATGGTGCGCATCGTCGCGCCGAGCTGCTTGATCTCTTGGTCGAAGTCGGGTCCAGCCACGATGACCAAGCCTACGTCACGGCGTGCGGCCCCCGGTCAGACCAGCCGGGGGTCACCGACGGCGACGTCGGTGACGGCGACGACGACGTCGTCGGGGCCCAGGTCGGGGTCCGGGCCGAGCAGCCCCCGCAGCAGGTCCAGCACCTGCGCCCGTACGGCGTCCCCCAGGGCGGGCAGCACGGTGCCGTAGGCCGCGACGAGGTCGATCTCGACGCCGGTGAGCCGGCCGTCGTCGACGAGCAGCCGCAGGCCCTCGGGGGCGTGGCTGGGCGAGGACTGCAGCAGCTCGCGCAGCGCCGTGCGGACGACGCGCTCCGAGACGTAGGTGCGCGAGCCCGCGGCGTCCTGGTCCGGCCGACCGTCGGCGGCGAAGGTCAGCAGGGGCTCGGAGGGCAGCACCGAGCTGCGCACGCGTGCCATCACCGAGGCGGACAGCTCGACCCACCCGCCGGGCGGCTCAGGCCGCTCGCTCCGGGCGGTCTCGGTCGCGCGGACGAACGGGTCGACCGGCTCTAGCGCCACCGTTCCATCCTCTCGGCCAGGGTGCGTCGTCCGCGGTGCAGGTGCCCGCGGACGCTTCCGGTGCTCAGGTCCAGCGCCGCGGCGATCTCGTCGTACGACAGACCCTCGATCTCGAAGAGCAACCAGGCCGCGCGCTGGTGCCACGGTAGTTCGTCGAGCGCGGCCTGCAAGGCGGCGAGCAGCTCGGAGTCGAGGGCGTCGCGCAGCGGGTTGTCCTCCGCGGGCCGCAGCGCGGCCGAGAGCAGCTCGTCGTCGATGGGGGTGGGGCGGCGGTGGCGCTGCAGGTCGGCGGCGCGGCGGTGCACCAGCCGGAAGAGCCACGTGCGCAGGCTCGAGCGGCCCGCGAAGGTGTCGAGCCCCTTCCACGCGGAGATCAGCGCCTCCTGCGTGACCTCCTTGGCGTCCGCGTCGCTGCCGCCCACGAGGCGCAGGGCGTAGCGGTACATCCCGGGGGCGTGGCGGTCGACGAGCACGGCGAAGGCCTCCTCGTCCCCCAGGCGCGCAGCACGCAGCAGCGCGTCGTCGGTGGCTCCGCTGCGCTGCGGGCCGTTCGGGCTCATACCGGTGGATCGTGACGGGGCCCTCCAAGCGGGCCCATCCGCAGGTGCCCTCGGCGACGAACAGCAGTCGCCCCTCGGGAGGGTCGTGACCCGGATCACACGGCGGCCGCGTGACGATCCCGGGCCTCCACGCGACCAACACCTGTCCGACACGAACGAGAGGAACCACGATGACCGAGAAGCAGAGCACCACGACGACCACCGCCCTCGAGAGCCGCGGCACCACCGCGCTGACCTCCGAGGCCGGCCGCACCTCCATCGCCGACACCGTGGTCTCGAAGATCGCCGGCATCGCCGCCCGCGACATCAGCGGCGTCCACGACCTCGGCGGCGGCACCGCCCGCGCCGTCGGCGCGCTCCGCGAGCGCATCCCCGGCTCGCGCACCAACCTGTCGCAGGGCGTGAGCGTCGAGGTGGGCGAGCGCCAGGCCGCCGTGGACCTCGACATCGTCGCCGAGTACGGCGTCGCGATCGCCGACCTCGCCGCCGCCATCCGGCGCAACGTCATCTCCTCGGTGGAGCGGATGACCGGGCTCGAGGTCACCGAGGTCAACATCACCGTCCACGACGTCTTCCTCGACGACGGGCAGGACGACGTCGAGCCCGCCGCCCCCCGCGTGGAGTGAGCGAGCCCAGCGTGGACCCGCACGAGGTCGCCCTGCCGGAGGAGCCGGCGGCGCCCGCCGCGGCGGTGCTGGAGGACCCGGTCGACCTGGTCGCCCGCGCCGTCCGCTCCGTCCCCGGGGTGCACGACCTGCACGGCGGCGTGCTGGGCGAGGTCGCGACGTACCTCCCCGGCCGGCGCGTCGCCGGCATCCGGCTCCGCGAGCCCGGTGCCGACGTGCACGTCGTGCTCGCGTGGGCGGCGCCGCTGACGGCGACCACCGAGGCGGTCCGCGCGGCCGTCCGCCCCCTCGCGGGCGGGCCGGTCGACGTGACCGTCGAGGACGTGGCCCCGCCCGGCGCGCCCCGGCCCACCGACGACTGACCGCACCACCCACCCCATCCAGGAGGAGACGTGGAGGCACCCGCCACCGCGCGCACCGACGCCGACGCCCTGCGCCGGCTCCGGCGCGAGGCCGCCCTCGCCCACCACCCCGACCGGGGCGGTGACGCAGCGACCTTCGCCCGCGTGATGGCCGAGCTCGAGGTCCTCCGCAGCCGCGGCACCGACGCGGTGCTGCCCCCTGCGGCGACGGCCACCCCCGTGGTCGTCGTCCCCGGCAGCCGGCTGCGGCGCGCCGCCCACGTCGTACGACGACAGGGGCGCGCCGCGGCCGGGGGGATCCGCCGACGGGTCCCCCGGGGCCTGCCCGGCGCCCGCCGGTACGGCCACCTCTGAGCACGCCTCCCCCACACCACCCGTGAACCCGAAGGAGAACACCCTCATGACCACCTCCAGCCTCGGCCTCGTCGCCGGCCTGCTGCTGACGATCGCCGTCACCACCGGCGGCTTCCTCGGCCTGCTCCTCGCGGTCGTCCTCGGCGGCGGCGGCTACCTGCTCGGCGGCCACGTCGACGGCGAGCTCGACCTCGGAGCCCTCGTGCGAGGACGTCGTGGCTGAGCAGGCCGTGGCGCCGACCCGCCCGACGGTGCCCGCGCACCGCGGCGAGCCCGCGCCCGACGACGCCGAGAACCGCGGCACGCTCGAGGTGCGCACCACGGCGGTGCGCACCCTGGTGGAGCGGGCGGTGCTGGAGACCCCCGGCACGGTCGCCCACCGCAGCGCGCTGGGCCGTCTGACCGGCCAGGGCAGCCCCCGGGCCGACGTGGAGATGCACGGTCGCAGCGCCCGGGTGAGCGCCGACGTGGCCGCCGTGTGGCCGTGCTCGGTGACCGCGATCGCCGCCGGCGTGCGCGACCGCGTGCGGGAGCGCGCGGCCCGCCTGTCCGGCGTGCACATCAGCACCGTCGACGTGACCGTGCACGTCGTCTCCCCCGACGACGTCGACTCCCCGCGGAGGAGGGTGGAATGAGCGAGACCCTGGAAGCCCGACGCGGCACCACCCGTGCCGCCACCCCGCCCGACGTGGCGCTGCCGAAGCCGCTGAGCGCCCCGCCCCGCGCCCTGCCCGGCGCCGGCGCCGTGGCCGTGCTGCTCGGCATCGTCGTCATCGGCCTGGCCGTCGTGGGTGTCCACGACCTGGCGGTGCGCCAGGGCTGGGCGACGACGCGCACCGAGTGGCTGCGCTCGACGGTCGATGCCGTCGACGGCCTCACCCCGTCGCTCGGCCTGCTGATCGGCGCCGCCGTGCTCGGCGTCGTCGGCGTGCTCCTCGTGCTCGTCGCCGTGAAGCCGGCGCGGGCCACGCACCGGCCGACGAAGGACGGGCGCCTCGACCTGTGGCTGGCGCCCGGCGCCCTCGCCGCCCTCGCGCAGAGCGCGGCCGACCGGGCCCCCGGCGTCGTCGCCGCCGAGACCGTCCGCGTCTCGCGCCGCAAGGTCCGCATCGCGGTGACGACGAACCGCGAGCCCGCGCCCGTGCGGCAGGCCGCCCAGCGCGCCGCGCAGGAGGCCGTCGGCCACCTGACCCGTGCCCGCATCGACGTCGTGACGAAGGAGCTGCCGCGATGACCCCCCGCGTCCGCGTGCTCGACCGCACGCTCACCCTGCTGCTCGGCCTCGGCCTGGTGGTGCTCGCCCTGTTCGCCTTCGACTGGCGCTTCGGCGTCGTGGGGCGCTACCAGGACAGCCTGCCGACCGGCCCCGCGAGCGACGTCGTCGCCAGCGGCTGGTGGCCCTGGGTGTTCGCCCTCGCGACCGTGCTGCTGGGCCTGCTGGCCCTGGCGTGGCTGCTGGCGCACCTGCGCCGCCCGGGCCCGTCGAGCCAGCGGCTCGACTCCAGCGACGAGACGGGCCGCCTCGAGGTGGACCTGCGCTCGGTGGCCGCGGCCGCCGCGGAGCGGTTCGCCACGATGGCCCCCGTCACCGGCGCCCGGGGCACGACCGAGGCCCGGGGCCGCCGCACCCTGCTGGTGCTCCACGCCTCCGTCGACCCGGCGGCCGACGCCACGACGCTGACCGAGGCGACCGAGGCGAGCGCCCGCGAGGTCGCCGCCGCGTTCCCCGACGACGACGTGCGCCTGCGCGTCGTGCTCGACGCCCCGCGCCGCAAGCGGCTCGGCCGCGGCACCGACCGGGTCCGGGTGCGCTGAGCGCGTCCCGTCCCTCTGAGCCCCGTGCACACCACGCGCGGTGGGAGCGCCCGCTCCCGACTTGTGATCACCGACCGGAAGGAGAACGACATGGGTATCGCCGACAAGGCCAAGAACGCCGCCGAGGACCTGGCCGGCAAGGCCAAGGAGGTCGTCGGGGACGTCACCGGCAACGACGAGCTCAAGGCCGAGGGCAAGGCCGACCAGACCAAGGCCTCCGCGAAGGACAAGGTCGAGGGCGTCAAGGACACCTTCAAGAGCTGACGCCTCGCAGGTGCGTGCGGGCCCGGTCGCCACTGGCGGCCGGGCCCGCGGCGCTACCGGTGGTTGAGATGGCCGCGCCAGCGGCCTCGAAACCACCACCTCACCGCGGACGTCCGCCGGCCCGCCCCGGACGTCATACCGATCGTGGCCCCAAGGGCTCGCCCCGCATGACGTCCCGCGACCCGCCCCGGACGTCATACCGATCGTGGCCCCAAGGGCTCGCCCCGCATGACGTCGCACGGGGTGCTCGGGGCGAGCGCCTCCACCCCCTACCTGCTGACCGCTCGTACGGCGTGCACGTGGGCGGTCTTCGGGTACGCCGCGGGGTCGCGCCGCTCGTCGGCCGGGAACTCGAACAGGTCGATCATCAGCTGCTGCTCGTAGTCGATCCGTTGCGCGCTCGTCGCCACCACCGCCCCGTCGACGGTGAACTCGACGCGCTCGCCGCCCCAGCGCACGCCGTACTCGTGCGGCTGGGTGGCGTCGATCGGCAGGTCGACGTCGGTGACCTCGTCGACGAGGCGGGGGTCGTGGTGGGCCTTGACGCCGACGCGGACGGTCGAGCCGCCGGGGCCGATGCGGTCGCCGAACAGCTCGGCGATGCAGAGCTCGCCGGAGTCGTCGGGGCCGGAGTCGTCGACGCCGACCAGCCAGATGCCGAGCATGCAGGTGGGGTCGGGGCTCGCGCTGGCGCGCACGACGACCTCCCCGGCGTCGGCCACCCACCCCTTCCACGTCGGCGTCCCCGTCACGACGACGAGGCCGTCGGGGCGGTGGCGGTGGGTGCCGGCGGTGCCGCCGACCGGGCCGGCCCACGTCGCGGTCTGCACGTTGCTGACCCGCATCTGCCCGTCGGCCTCGCGCCAGGCGGGCTGATCGGCGTCGACGCGCAGCCGCAGCCCGTGCTCGTCGAGGTCGTAGCGCGCCGCCGACCGCTTCGGGATCGTCCAGTGCGGCAGGTAGTGCGGCACCCAGAGGTCGGGGTCGAGCGCCGGGGCCGTGAACGTCTCGTCGATGCGCGCGCGGGTCACGGCAGGAGTATCCGACTCAGAGCAGCCCGTGCGCCCGGAACACGTCGTCGAGGATGGCGTGCACGACGGGCTCCTTGCGCGCGTTGTAGTCCATCACCACCCCACTCACCGCGTTCGTCTCGTCGGCGGCGGCCCGCTTCGCGGCGGCGTACCGCTCCCGGTCCGCCGGGTGCTCGCGCAGCCAGTCACGCAGCAGCCGGTGCCGCACGACCTCGGGGCAGTCGGGGCCCCACACGTGCACGTTGGCGCGCGGGGCCTCGCCGCGCAGGATGCGGTGCTCGTGCCAGCGCGGCTCGCGCAGCAGCAGGGTGAGGCCCGCGGCCTCGAGTGCGGGCACGTACGCCGCCTCGTCGCGCGGGTCGGGCACCGTCACGTCGACGTCGATCACCGGCTTCGCCGCCAGCCCCGGCACCGCGGTCGACCCGACGTGCTCGACGGCCAGCGCCACCGGGCCGAGTGCGGCCCGGATCAACTGCTCGAGACCGGCGTACGCCGCGGGCCAGAGCGCGTCGTACCCGACGACGGCGATGTGCTCGACCACCTCGGGTACGACGCGCTCCACGTTCGCGGGGTCGTGGACGTAGTGGCGGACGATCTCGGCGGGCTCGAGCACGGGGCGAGGCTAGTCAGCCGAGCTGCAGCGCCGCCGTACCCGTCGCGGCCACGGTGGCCTCGTCGGGCCCGCCGGGGAGGACGAGCGGAAGGTCGAGCGGGGCGTCGACCCGCACCTCGACCGTGCCGCCGTCGACCGCCACGTCGAACTCGAGCCCCGGCCAGCGGGCGTGGGCGCCGATCTCCTGCAGGTACGACGCGACCGCCGCCTCGGCGGCCTTCTCCGTCTGGATCGCGCGACGGTCGGCGCGGAACCCGCCCGTGTACGCCTCCCCGCCCAGCGCCCCCGCGTCCGCACCCGCCAGCGCCGCCCCGTCCGCGACCGTCGCGAGGCCCTGGCGCTGCAGGTACGCCGCCGACGCGTCCACCACGACGGCCAGCAGCATGAACAGCACGCCCGCGAAGCCGACGATCATCAGCGTCGTCTGGCCGCGCTGGTCCCGCCGACGCAGCCCGCTGGCCGGGGCGCTCACGACGCCTCCCGGAACTGGCCGTACGGCACGGAGTGCGTCGCCTCCAGGGCGAACGTCGGCGCGCCGCCGCCGAGCACCTCGGGGAGGTAGGGCAGCTCGACCGCCGAGTCGACGACGACCGTGATGATCGCGCCCGGCAGTCGACAGGCGGCCGGACCGGTACGGCGCGCCTCACCGTCGGGCGCGCTGCAGCTCACCTTCACCCCGACGGGCTCCTCGATGCCCTGGTCGGAGAACGCCAGCCGGGCGGCCGCGTCCGCCGCCGCCTGCCCGGAGGCGTGGTCGTCGGAGAGCGCGTAGGCGCGGGCGGCGGTGCGCGACGCGGACGTCACCGCGAACGCGCCGCGCTGCACGTCGAAGACCGCGAGCACGATGTAGATGACCGGGACGAGCAGGATGATGCCGAGCCAGGTCAGCTCGATGACGGCGCTGCCGCGCTGGTCTCGCACCCGCCGCTGCCGGCGACCCCGGCTCGCCCCCGCGCTCACGGCGCCTCCTCGACGGCGTGCCCCTGCACGCGCAGCTCGATGCCCGGGCCGCCGAGGCCGAGCGCGGGCACGGTGGCCTCCACGGTCACCCGCACGCCGGGCCGTCCCTCGACGGGCCGCTCATCGACCCGGATGCGCTGCGCGAAGCGCGAGGCCACGGCGCGCTCGATCTCCTCGCGGGTGCGGCGCTCGCCGTCGGCCAGCGAGCGGTCGTACGCCGCCGCGTGCCGCGCGCCCTCGGACGCCGCCGACGTCAGCGTGTTGCGCACGTGGAGCACCAGCGCGACCTGCGCGATCCCGGCGAACAGGGGCAGCAGGACGACGAGCACCAGCACGAAGTCGACGACGGCCGAGCCGCGCTGGTCACGTCGCCGCCCGTCTCGCCCGGAGCGCGAGCGGCGCGGGCGCTCAGCCCAGGCCACTGACCGAGCCGAGCGCCCGCGACAGCATGGCGTTGAGCTCGGGACCGGCGAAGGTCCAGATGGCGTAGACGAGGCCGGCGGTCATGACGGTGACCATGACCCAGCCGGGCACGTCGCCGCGCTGGGTGCGGCGCGCCGTACCCCCGGTCAGCAGCAGCACGGCCGCGCGCAGGCGGGCGAGCAGGTGGATGAGTCCCGAGACGGACATGTCGCTCCTTGGGTGGTGGGAGGGAGGGCAGGACGAGGAGGGGCTCACGGCGCCACCAGCCGGAGACCGATGACGCCGGGGTAGAAGGCGAAGAGCACCACGACGGGGAGCACCAGGAAGACGACCGGCACCATCATGAAGACCTCGCGGCGGGCCGCGGACTCGATGAGCTCGCGCCGGCCGGCGTCGCGCACGTCGGCGGCCTGGGCGTGCAGCACGTCGGACAGCGGGGTGCCCCGCTCGACCGCGACGGCGATGCCAGAGGCGAACCGCGCCACCAGCGGCAGGCCGGTCGTGGCGGCCATCCGGTCGAAGGCGTCGGCGACCGGCTCGCCGGTGCGGACGGCGGCGAGGACCCCGGCGAGCTCGCGGGACAGCTCGCCGCCACTGCGCCGTACGACGCGCTCCAGCGCCGCCACCGGGCCCTCGCCCGCGGCCACGGCGAGGGCGAGCAGCTCGGCGACGGTGGGGAACTCCTCGATGATGCGCCGCTCCCGGCGGCGCACCTGCGACGTCAGGTGCTGGTCACGCGCCAGGACACCACCGACGAAGGCGAAGAGGCAGAACACGATCGCGCTCACGGCGGCGCCCGGGTCGGCCAGCGTCCGCACGGCGCCCCAGACGGCGGCGGCCGCGAACGCGGCGAGCCCCCAGGTGACCTGCTCGATGCGGAACTCGTGGACGGACCGGTCGATGCCCGCCCGCGCGAGGCGCCGCCGTACGGACGTGGCTCCGCCCAGCACCTTCTCGACGCCGTCGGCGGCGCTGCGGAGCAGCGGTCCGAAGACGCCGGACGCGGCACCCAACGGACCACCGGTCCCGGCGCCGACGGCGGGCAGCGACGCCCGGCCCGGGGAGGCACCGGAGAGACGGGGGACGTCCCGCACGAACGGTGCGACCCGCAGGGCCAGCGGCGGCCGCCGGACGGCCCGCACTCGCGCGAGGACGAGCAGCACGCCACACGCGACCGTCGCGCCCAGCAGCGCCCCCCACAGGGCCGGGCTCACCGGAGGATCCGCCGTTCGGTCGGCAGCCGCCCGATCCGCATCATCAGGCGATAGGCGACGACGCACACGGCCGCGCCGGCGACGAGGATCGCCGTACCGGTCGGGGTGGCGTAGCGGCGGATGACCTCGCCCTGGAACGACATCATCAGCAGCACCAGCCAGGGCGCCGCGACCGCGAGCCGCGCGCCGTTGACGGTCCAGGCCTGGCGCGATTGCATCTCCGAGCGCAGCCGGGCGTCGTCGCGCAGGTAGCCCGACAGGTTGCGCAGCAGGCGGCCGAGCTCGCCGCCGCCGACCTCGCGCGCGATGCGGAGGCCCTCGACGACGCGGTCGCCGACGGGGTCGGCCAGCCGCTCCTTCAACCGGTCGAGGCAGTCGGAGAAGCGGCCGGTCACCTGGTAGTCGAGGGCGAACGCCGCGAACGCGGGCCGCAGCGCCTCGGGGCCCCGCTCCCCCAGGCCGGCGACGGCGTCGGGCAGCGACAGCCCGGCGCGCACGGCGGACGCGAGGTTGTCGACGGCGTCGGGCCACACGTCCGCGAACTCCGCCTGCCGCGTGCGGGCGCGGGCGCTGACGAGGGCGTAGGGCAGGTACGCCGCCAACGCGCCGAAGACGAGCGCGATCGGGGGCGTGCGCGACACGGCCTGCAGGATCACCGCGGCAGCCGTCCCGCAGAGGGCGCACAGCACGACGAAGCTCGCGGGCGAGACGCTGGTGAGCCCTGCACGGGCGAGCAGACGAGCCAGCGCGCCGGGACCACGCTCAGTGGCGCGCGGCGTGCGCGGCACGAAGAACGCCGACCACACGAGGAGGAGCCCCAGCCCCACCCCCAGCCCGACGACCGCCCCCACCGCTCAGCCCGCCTGCAGGATCCGGTGGACGTCGATGCCGTTGCGCTCGAAGGCCTCGACGCGCGGCGGCATCCCGTGGGTGCGACGCAGCTCGCCCGACTGGCGCACGAACAGCGGCTCGACCTCGATGACGTCGTTCTCGACCCGGCCGGGCACGCCGACGATCTCGTTCACCCGCCGTACCCCGCCGGGATCGATGCCGAGGTGGACGACGATGTCGACCGAGGCCGCGACGGTCGGCACGACGAACTTGGCCGACACGTTCTCGCCCGCCAGCAGCGGGAGGGTGCACATCTTCACCAGCGCCTCGCGGGCGCTGTTGGCGTGCAGCGTGCACATGCCCGGGAGACCGGAGTTGAGTGCGAGGAGCAGGTCGAGGCACTCCTCGGAGCGCACCTCCCCCACGATCACGCGCGAGGGGCGCATCCGCAGCGCCTCCTTCACCAGCGCCCGCAGCGGCACCTCGCCCGTGCCCTCGAGACCGGCCTGGCGCGTCTGCATCGCCACCCAGTCGGGGTGGGGGAAGCGCAGCTCGAAGACCTCCTCGGCTGACACCACGCGGTCACCGCCCGGGATGGCCGCGGCCAGGCAGTTCAGCATCGTGGTCTTGCCCGCCTGGGTGCCGCCGGCGACCAGCACGTTGAGCCCCGCCCGTACGGCGGCCGTGAGGAACGCGGCGGCCTGCGGTGTCATCGACCGCAGCTCCACCAGGTCGTGGAGACCGGCCGCCTTCAGCACGAACTTGCGGATGTTCACCGCCGTGAACCCTCGCGTGATGCCCTCCAGCACCACGTGCAACCGGTGCCCGTCGGGCAGCATCGCGTCCACGAACGGGCTCGACACGTCCAGACGCCGGCCGCTCGTCTTCAGCATCCGCTCCACCAGGTCCGCCACCTGGGCCTGGGTCAGCATCAGGTTCGTCAGCTCGTGGCGCCCGTTGCGCGCCACGAACACCCGCGAGGGGTCGTTGATCCAGATCTCCTCCACCGACGGGTCGTCCAGCAGCGGCTGCAACGGACCGAAGCCCGCCACCCGCGCCACCACCTCCGCGACCACCGCCGGCGGGTCGACCAGCTTCGCCACCGCACCCGTCATGGACAGGTCGTCGTGCTCACGCGCCGCGTCCTCCGCGATCCGGCGCACCGCGGCCACGTCGCGCTGCGGGTCCACCCCCTGGGCCCGCACCACCTCGCGCACCCGGGCGTCGAGGGCGTCGACCACGGCGGCCGGGGCAGCAGCCACCGGCGCACCCGTCGGCACCGCCCGCTGCCCGGGCGCACGAGAACGCGCGTCGGCGATCGACATGTTGAGCCCTCATCCCGAGTAGAGGTCGTCCACGGATCCGCCGCCCATTGCAATCCAGGCCGGCGGGGGCTCGCAACCACTCATCCACAGGTTTTGCCCGCCGGAGTCGTGCATGCTCACCCCCGTGACAACTCCACGCAGCAGTGACGCGACCGGCGGGCCGAGGGGACGCCGTACCCGGTTGCGGCGTGCCGCACCGCTCGCTGCCCTCGCCGGCGCCGCGGCGGTCTTCGTCGCGGCGGTCGTCTACCTCACGGTGGACACGGACCGGCGCCCGTCGCCGGACGGGGCGCGCGTCGCATGCCACGCGCACGTCGAGAGCGAGCTCGGCCAGCTGGTCCGCTTCGACCCGTCGCCGACGGTCGCCGCGGACGGCGACTACGTCACCGTGAGCGGTACGTTCAGCAGGGCGACCGGTCCCGGCGACGGCGGCGAGTACCACTGCGCGGCCCACTGGGTCGGTAGTGACGACGGCGGCTGGTCGGTGGGCACGTCCGCGCTCGCCGACGACCCGACGGCGGAGCCCACGCCCACCGTCATCGCCCGCCACCGCCCGTCCCCCACCCCGACGGCAGAGCCTCCGTCGGCGAGCACGCCGTGACCACCCGGCGGCGCGGGTGGGTGCGGCGCGTCGTACCCCTCGCCGCCCTCGCGACGGGGGTCGGGGTGTTCGCGCTCGCGGCCGGATACCTCTTCATCGACCGCGACGGGCCGCCCACCGACCACGGGGCGCGCCTCGCCTGCGAGGCGGCCCTGCAGGAGACGACCGAGGACGAGCTGCGGTTCGACGTGCCGGAGAGCGTGCACCGGGACGGCGACGCGGCCACGGTGGACGGCTCGTTCGGTCTGCAGGGCCAGCCCGACGACGTGGGCAACGGCAGCTACACCTGCGCGGCGCGGTGGACCGGCGGCGAGACCGCGCCGTGGGAGGTCGATCAGTTGTCGACGCTCACGGTGAACCGCTCGGGGTTCGACGTCCCCGCGCCCTGAGGGCGCATCGCTCAGATGGACATCACGAGGTCGGGGTGCCGGCGGTAGGACGCGCTGAGACGTGGCGCGCTCGTCACGGAGGAGCCCCCTCGGCGCCCCATCTCCTCAGCGCGAGGATCGGTTCTCGCAGGGCGAGACCGCGTTCGGTGAGCGCGTAGGCGCGGGTGTTGTGCTTCAGCGGCAGCCGGGACAGGACGCCCGCCGCCTCGAGCTCGCGCAGACGGATGGCGAGCATGTTCGTCGGCGCCCCCAGGGCCCGCTGCAGGTCCCCGTAGCGCTGTGGCCCGTCGAGCAGCTGGTCGACGACGAGCAACGCCCAGCGGGCTCCGAGGATGTCGAGCGCCGCGGCCAGGTCGCTCATGCAGTCGCGTCGGCGTCCGGCTTCATCCAGAACGGCGAGTAGTGGTAGCCGTCGGGGTCATCGAACTGGCGCTGGTACATGAAGGGGTAGTCGTCGGTGCCGCCGATCCGTCCGCCGGCGGCCCCGGCCCGCTCGACGAGCTCGTCGACGGCCTCCCGGCTGCCGAGGTCGAAGGAGACCGTGACCTTCGACGGCGTGTCGACCCCGCCGACCAGCTCCTCGACGCCGCCGACGCTGGCGTACATCTCGCGGCTCCCGAGCATGACGTACTGCCCGGGTGCGATCTCGAAGCACGAGACGTTGTGGTCGGACATCTCGGCGTTGCGGATCCACCCGAGAGCGCCGTAGAAGGCGGTTGCGCGTTCGACGTTCTCGACCGGGCAGGTGATGAAGAGGCTCATGCGGAACATGCTTGTAAAAACGAAGTGCGGCGTCAAGGGTCACCGCGCGGCGGACGCGGAGACCCGGGCCACCCGCCGTGCCTAGGATCCCGCCATGGGTCTCAGCTTCTCGCTCCTCGCCCTCTCGCGCGACGGCGCCCTCGACCTGTCGCGCCCCTCGGAGGGGGCCGAGGCGGACGCCGCCGCGGTGGTGCAGCGGCTGTTCCCCCGCACTCCCCACCAGCTGACGCAGAGCCGACCGCTGCTGCAGACCGCCTTCCCGCCCCGGGGGACGCCGGTGGTCGGCGTGTTCGAGTCCGGGGTGCTCGTCGCGACCCGGGACGCCCACCTCTACGACCCCGGCATCCTCCACGCGCGCTACCGCAAGCTCACGGAGTGGCCGGACGTGCGGCTGCTCACCGCGGCCTCCGTCAACGACATGTTCGCCTACGGGCGCTGGGCGTCGGGCGAGCTGGCCCGCTGCTTCTCGGTCAACGCCGTGGCCGGCGTCGTGCGTGACCGCGGGACGCCCGACCCCTTCGAGGAGCAGCTCGCCGTCGACCCCGAGAACTGGCTCGACCTGTGCAACGCGGCCCTCGCGTCCGTGCTCCGGTTGCAGGGCGACGCCGCGCCGGGCTTCGCCGGGGCGGTGCCGTGGGAGGACGTCACGATGCACGTCTTCGAACGCGCGCACGGGTAACCGGTGCTCGTGCACGACCTCGAGCCCCGCCGCGCGCTGACGCGCACCCTCGCCCACCGCCCCGCCCTCACCGTCGCCGCGAAGGCGGCACTGGCGGCGGTGATCGCCTGGCTGGTCGTGCAGCCGTGGGGCGACGTGGCCGACGACTACGCCTACTACGCGCCGCTGGGCGCCGTCGTCTCGGTCTCCACCACCGTGGCCCAGTCGGTGCGCGCCACCCTGCAGTCGGTCGTCGCCATCGGTCTCGGGGCGACGCTGGCGGCCGCCGCCATGTTGAGCGACCTGCCGCAGCTGCTCGCCCTCGCCCTCGTCGTCGGCGTCGGCAGCATGCTCACCTCGTGGCCGCGGCTCGGCACCATGGCGAGCTGGGTGCCCATCTCCGCGCTCTTCGTGCTCATCATCGGGCGGGAGGACCCGTGGCACTACGTGCTCGGCTACCTCGGGCTCACCACGGTCGGCGCGGCCATCGGCGTCGTCGTCAACGCCGCCTTCCCGCAGCTGCCGCTCGTCTCCACGGCCGCGGCCCAGGACGCGCTGCGCACCGAGCTGGCCGGGCAGCTCGACGACCTCGCCGACGGGCTGAGCCAGGAACCGCTGCCCCGCCCCGAGGAGTGGGCGAGCCGCCGGCGCGACCTCAGCCAGCAGACCCGCCGCATGCAGGACCTCGTCGCCCGCGCCACCGAGGCCCAGCAGGCCAACTGGCGCGCCCCACGCTGGCGCACCAGCGCCGAGCGCACCCTCGACCAGGGCCGCGCGCTCGACAACCTCGCCTTCCAGGTCGAGGGCGTCACCGAGCTGCTCGCCGAGAACGAGCACGCCGCCAACGAGCACGTCGTGCTCGGCCCCGAGCTGCGCCCCGGCGCCGCCCGCGCCCTCACCGCGCTGGCCGACGCGCTGCGCTCCGTCGACGACGCCAAGGCCGACCCCGAGGCCCACGACACCGCCCGCGCCACCCTCGAACGGCTCGCCGCCGACATCCAGGAGATGCGCCGCGAGACCGACGCGGAGTACTTCGCCGCCGGCAGCCTCGTCGTCGCCATGCGCCGCGCGCTCGCGACGATCGCGCCGTCCGACCGGGGCGCGCGACCGAGCGCCTGACGCCCCGCCCGCTCAGGTACGCCGGAGCCGACGGAACCGCCGCCGCGTCACCACCGCGGCGACAGGAACAGCACGACCGACAGCGCCGCAAACGCCCAGTCGACCGTCGACACACCCTCCTCGTCGACGAACGCGCCGTCGGTCACCACGGTGCCGACCATGACGACGGCCAGCAGCAGGAGGAGCAGCGCGCCGACCACACTGAGCCACGCGCCCGCGACCCGCACGGGCCGGGCGAAGAACGGCTCGTAGCCCGCGTCGTCCCGCACCCCCTCACTCCAGGTGCGCCAGAACCCCGCGGCGGTGACGACCTCGGCGTCCGGGTCCGGGGCGACGGTGCGGTCGAGGATCGCCAGGCCCTCCGGCGGCAGGCCGAGGAGCTCGACGAGCTCGACCAGCGGGTCGCCCCGGCGCTCGTCGGCGCGCATCAGCGCCCGCAGCGCGACCATGTCGAGGTCGTGCGCCCCCTCCCCTGCGACCTGGTGGGCCAGGAACGCCGCGACGTCGTCGGCCGTCCCGGTGTCCCGCGGGCCGACCTCGCGCCAGCCCGTCCCCCAGCTGGAGCGCGCGAACGCGCGGTCCCCGTGCGCCACGTCGACCCCGCACGAGCCGTCGGCGTCGCGCCACAGGGCGAGCACCGGCGTACGACGCGGGCCCGCCGCCGCGACGACGCCCGCCAGCGCGGTGAAGAGCTCGTCGACCTCGGTGGTCGTCGTCGGCTCCAGCGCCTGCCACCCCTCCCCCAGCGGCGTGATGCGCACCGGGCCGGTGATGTTCGCCGCGATCCGTGCCCCCATGCGCGCGCCCTGCTCGTCGCCACGGCGGAGCACGACGACCCGCTCGATGGGCGCCGACTCGAGGGCGGGCAGCTCGAGCAGCTCCTCGAGCGCCTCGACGAGCTCGTCCACCCAGCCGTGGCTGCGGCCGAACGCGGCCGCCACCGCCCCGGTGGGGTCGGTGCGCGGGTCGGGCGCCGGCGGCTGCGGGTGGCGGCGCGCCCGCCGCGCCTCCCAGCGCGCGATCCGCTTCTCCTCCCGCGGCGTCAGCGGCACCGGCGTCGGCCGCACCGGCGGCTTGGCCCGCACGCCGAACAGCGCCGTCAGTGCCTCGGCGACGGCGCGGAGGTCGCCCGCGGTGCGCTCGCCGTCGGTGCGGTACGTCGCGCGCCCCGCCGGCCCGGCGACCACGGCGACGAGGCTCGCCTCGAAGTCCTCGCCCTGGTCGCCGCCGTCGCCGCGGCGCCGCCGTGACCGACGGCCCGCGGAGCCCGCCTCGTCGGGGTCGCGCTCCTCGGACACGTCCCAGAACCCGACGACGTCGGTGCGGGCGGCGAAGAGGTCCAGCGCGCCGTGGTCGCACCAGGCCAGCGTCCACCCCCCGGCACCCGTCGGGGCCACGGACCCCTCGACGCGGGCGCGGTCGAGCGTCTCCGCGACCTCCGCCTGACCTGCCCGGACCAGCAGCAGCACCGCCGCACCTCCCTCAGCTCACGAGCGGCACATCCTTCCAGCCGGCCGCCGGCGACGAGCGGGAACCGCGGCCCCCGCTCAGGAGCCGGCGGGGTCCTTGAGCACGACGGTCACGCACCGCACGAACGTGTCGCCCACGTTCTCCAGGTCGTGCACCGTGCACTGGTCGCCGGCGTAGGTCAGGAAGTTGGTGTGGCCGACCTCGACGTCGACGACGCGGCTCGTGCCGTCGTCGTAGCGCTGCAGCACGCGTCCGGGGTCCGTCACGGTCCAGAAGTAGTCCTGGTCGTGGCAGTGGAAGGGCAGCCGCTCGCCGGGCTGCAGCGACAGGTCCCAGACCTGGACGCGGTCGTTCTCGAACCACACCCGGGTGCCGATCGCGCGGTTCTCGCGCACGTCGCGCAGCTCGTCGGCGTAGTCGGCCGGGTCGAAGGTCGGGCCGACGTCGGCGCCCTCGGTCTGGCCGGGCGCGGGCTTCTTGGTGGTCTCGCTCATCGGTCGCTGCTCCTCCGGTGGTGGTGGTCGTCGTGGTCGTCGTGGTCCGCGGGGCGGGTGCGGGCGTCCGTGACGATGGCACGCGCCTGCGCGTGCGCGGCCGCGAGCGGGGTCGTGCCGGCGGCCCGGGCGTCGTCGAGGATGCTCGTGACCCGCGCCCCGATGCCGGCGAGCGCCCCGTGCAGCCGGTCGTCGTCCCAGCCCGCGGTGAGGGAGTGGATGTGGACCACGCCGCCCGCGTTGGCCACGAAGTCGGGCACGTAGAGGATCCCGGCGGCCTCGAGCTCGTCGGCGCACCCGTCGTCCTCGAGGGTGTCGTTCGCGCCGCCGGCGACGATGCGGCAGCCCAGGTGCGGGATCGCCGCGCGGGTGACGACCCGGGCCGCGGCGCAGGGCGCGAGGACGTCGGTCGGCTCGCTCAGCGCCCGGTCGACCGGGATGGCCCGGCCGTCGACCTCGCGGGCGACACGCGCCGCACGATCGGCGTCGATGTCGGTGACGGTCACCCGGGCACCGGCCTCGGCGAGGAGGCGCGCGAGGGCGGCCCCGACGTTGCCCACGCCCTGCACGACGACGTCCACCCCGGTGACCCCGTCCGAGCCGAGCCGGTGCTCGGCCGCGGCGCAGACGGCGTGGAAGACGCCCAGCGCCGTCCACGGCGAGGGGTCGTCGCTCGCGCAGGTCGACGGCGCACCCACCGACGCCATCAGCGCCAGGTCGGCGGTGGTGGTGCCCATGTCGACCCCCGGCAGGTAGGCGCCGCCCAGGCGGGCCACCAGCTCGCCGAACCGCACGAGCCGCTCGGTACGCCGGCTCCGGTCACCGTCGTCGATGATCACCGACTTGGCCCCGCCGTACGGCAGGCCGGCCAGGGCGTTCTTCCACGTCATGGCCCGGGCGAGGCGCTGCGCCTCGAACGCTCCGTCCCAGAAGGACGGGTAGGCCCGCATCCGCACACCACCGAGCCCCGGCCCCAGCGCGGTGCTGTCGACGGCGATCACGGCGCGCAGGCCGGTGGCCGGGTCGGCACAGGTGATGAGCTGCTCGGACCCGAACGGGTCCGGCAGGTGCTCGCCGGTGGCGGGCAACGGGGTCGCGGTGGCGGTCGGGGGCATGACGGATGTCCTCTCGCGGACGGGTGGGGGCGGGGTGGTGGGGTGGTGGCTCGGGGGGGGCGGTCGGGTGGCGTGGGTCAGGCGGGCGCGGCGGCGCGGAGCGCGGCGTTGCGCTCCTCGATGGCCTCACGCGTGGTGGGGAACAGCAGGGCCGCACCCTGGTCGGCGATCGCCTGCGCGCGCTCGACGATCGGGCGCATGCGCTGGTCGTACGCGCGCAGTGCGGCGGGCACGCCGGGTGCCTCCTCGAGCGCCTCGGCCAGGGCGCGGGCGCCGACCATCGCGAGCGTCGTACCCATGCCGGAGAAGAACGAGGCGCAGTAGCCCGCGTCGCCGACGAGCGCGGTGCGCTCGCCGGTCCACGACGGCATGCGGATCTGGCTGACGGAGTCGAAGTAGAAGTCCTCGGCGCCGACGACCTCGGCCACGGCCTCGGGCGCGACCCAGCCCTCCATCCCGGCGAACGCGCGGCGCACGATCTCCCGCTGGGCCGCGACGTCGCGGAAGTCGTGCTCGAGCCACTCCGAACGGAAGCCCAGCAGCGCCGACGTCGAGGTGCCGTCGCTGCGGAGCATCACCATGCGTCCCGGGGTGTTGAGCACCTCGGAGCCGGTCGCGACGCCCACCGAGCGGCAGCGCTTGGCGATGGAGACGTAGAGGCCGAGGTGGTGCACGAACTGCCGCTCGGGACCGAAGACGAGCTCGCGCACCGCCGAGTGCATGCCGTCGGCGCCGACCACGAGGTCGACGACGAGGACGCTGCCGTCGTCGAGCGTCACCGCGCGCCCTCCGTCGGGCGCGGTGGTGATCGCGGTGATCCACGTGTCGAAGCGGAAGTCCACGTCGTCGGGCACCGCCGCCCGCAGCAGGTCGGCGAGGACGTCGCGGGAGATCTCGACGTCCTCGGTGTTGTCGTAGACGTCCGCGGCGGGCCGGAGCTCGGCCTGCGTGGCGCCCGACTCGTCGACGAAGCGGTAGACGTCGTCGTGCGGCACGCGCAGGCGCCGCACGTCCTCCCAGATGCCCATCGCGCGGGCGACCTCGACCGCCTCCTCGCGCACGTCGATCGAGACGCCGCCGCTGCGCAGGCCGTCGGAGCGCTCGACGACCGTGACGTGGTGGCCGTGGCGGGCGAGCCAGTGAGCCGTGGTGAGGCCGGCGATGCTGGCGCCGGAGATGAGGACGTCCATGGTCTTCCTTGCGGGGTGGGTGCGGTCGTGGGTCGGGGCGGCCCCGTCGGGGGCGGCGGCGCTCAGGGCGCTCCCCCGCGGTCCCACCGGGAGGTGAGGAAATCGAGCACCCGGGCGACGAGCGGCTCGGCGGAGAACTCGGGGGCCCCGTGGTCGGCGCCGGGCACGACCACCAGCTCGGCGGGCACGCCGTGCGCGTGCAGCGCGTCGATCAGCCGGCGCGACTGGCCGAGCCCGACGCGGCGGTCGGCGTCGCCGTGCGCCACCAGGAACGGCGGCACGTCGTGGCCCGCCTCGCGCCGCCGGGCCAGGTGCGCCTCCAGCGCCGTCGGCGCGGGCGACGTCTGGTCGAAGAAGCGGGCCATGACCGCCTCGAGCGCGTCGACCTCGTCGGGCGTCGTGTGCTCGGCGTCCGCCCGCAGCGCAGCGGGGTCGGTGACGGGGTGTTGCGCCACCACGGCAGCGACGCGCGGCCAGGGGGACGGGTCCGGGCGCGACAGGCCACCGACCGGGCGCCCCACCGGGTCGGCGCCGGTGATCCCGACGAGCGCGGCCAGGTAGCCGCCGGCCGAGGACCCCCACAACGCCACGCGCCCGGGGTCGAGGCCGAACCGGTCCGCGTTGTCGGCCACCCAGGCGACGGCGGCGCGCACGTCCTCGACGGCGGCGGGGAAGGGTGCCTCGCCCGCCAGGCGGTAGGACACCGACGCCACCGCGACCCCCCGGGCCGGCAGGGTCACCCAGGGCCCCATCGCCGGCACGCCGGCGAGGAAGGAGCCGCCGTGGACGTGGACGACCACGGGCCAGGGCCGACCCTCCTCCCCCGGTACGGCGGGCAGGTGCAGGTCGAGCTGCAGCGGGCGCCAGCCCTGCACGACCGCGTAGCGCAGGTGCAGGTGGCTGCGCGCACCGGGCAGCACCTCGACCGGGGGCGGCGCCACGAGGTGGGGGTCGACCAGTGCGTCGAGGTCGAGGTGGGGCATCAGGTCGTCGGGGTGCACGGGGGCCTCCTGGGGGTGGACGGGACGCGCCGTCTCAGGATGCATCGATCTCGAGCTCCCCGACCCGCCGCGCGCGCAGCGTGTAGGCCACCGCGCCGTACAGCCCGGCGGCCAGCGGCAGCAGCGGCATGAGGGCGATGACGCGTGACGAGCTGCCCGTCACCTCCTGGTAGTTGGCCAGGATGATGGCGACGATGGCGACCATGCCCGCGCCGGCGACCAGCGGGGCGCCCAGCGTCACCCACCGGCTCTCGGGCAGCAGGCCCCGGCGTCCGGCGACGACGATGCTGAGGCAGCAGCCGATCATCAGCGACGTCAGCGAGATGCTCGTGATGCCCGAGACCGCCGGGAAGAGGTTGAGGATCGGGTCCGCCCCCGAGACCGCGAAGGGCACCAGCATCAGCACGGACAGGCCGATCTGCAGGGCGCTGCTGCGGTGCGGCGTGCCGAAGCGCGGGTGGGTCGCCGCGAGGGCCCGCGGGAGCAGGCCCGTGCGGCCGAGCGAGAAGTGGTAGCGCGCGGCCATGTTGTGGAACGCGACGCCGGCGGCGAGGAAGCTGATCGTCACCATCGCCGAGAGCAGGCCCCCGGACCACGACCCGAGGTAGGCGTCGGCAGCGCGGAAGACCAGGGAGCCCGGATCGGCCGCGGCGGCCGCCTGCACGTCGTCGTAGGCGGCGACGATCGACCAGGTCGAGAAGACGAAGACGGCGACGAGGAGCGCGATCGAGGTGTAGGTGGCGACCCGGATCGAGCGGCGGGCCGCCTTCGCCTCCTCGCCGTAGATGGCCGTGGCCTCGAACCCGACGAAGGAGAGGATGCAGAAGACGAGCGTCATCGCGATGTTGCCGTCCAGCATCTGCCCGGGCGTGAACACCCCCAGGTCCCACGAGCCGGGGCGCTCGAGGAGCACGGCGACGCCGAGCACCACGATGACGGCGAACTGCAGCAGCGAGACACCGGTGGTGAGCCGCTGCGCGACGTCGACGCCCCGCCGGCCCAGGTACGCCGTGAGCGCCAGCGCGACCGCGCCGTAGAGGTACCAGGGCAGGTCGACGTCGAGGTAGGACACGGCGGTCACGTCGGCGAAGTAGCCGGTGGCGGCGATCATGCCGCCGGCCGCCATGTTGTAGGCGACCGTCGCGACGAACGCGGCTCCGGCGCCGACGGCCCGACCGAGCCCGAAGCCGATGAACGCGTAGTACGCCCCCGCGTTGGTGACGTGGCGGCTGAGCGCGACGTACGCCGTCGCGAACACGGTCAGCAGGACCGCCACGACGACGAGCAGGCCGACGGTGCCGGCGCCGACGCCGAAGGCGAGGCTGAGGGAGATGTTCGACGCCATCGCCGTCAGGGGGGCGGCCGCGGCCACGACCATGAAGGTCAGTCCGAAGGCGCCGATCGTGTTGCGCTTGAGGCTCGCCGGAGCGGTGCCCACGGGTTCCGGCTGCAGTGCTGAGCTCACGGTGCCACCTTCTGGAATGGATGCGACTCTCTCGGATTGGATGCAGTTTGCGAGAGATCGGCGCCCCTGGCAAGAGGGTTCGCGGAATCGACCCCTGCCCGTCACCCGGGGACGGGTGGCCGTACGACGGCGTCCGGCAGGCCCAGGAGCGCGGAGAGGCCGTCGAGGCCGTCCTCCTCCGGGCGCCACGGGGGCGTCGGCGCCCGCACGGACGCCGAGGCGATCCGGTCCTCCCGGCGCCAGTGCTCCTTCCGGATCGCCACCGAGGCGCCGGGCTGGGTCTCGACGTGGCAGCGGGTCGCGACCGAGCCGACGAGCCGCAGGCTCTCCTCGACATCGCCGCGCTGCCACGCGTCCACGGCGGCGACCAGCACGCGCGTCGGCGTCGCGCCGAGCGCAACCGCCCGCGCCCCGGCGTGCAGGTCGGCGACGAGGCCCGTGCCGCCCATCCCCGACATCGCCACGACGTCGGTGTGCCGCACGAGGGCGGCGACGGCGACGAACGTGGGCGGGGACTCGCACTTCACGGCCGCGACGAAGTCGAGGCCCTCCACCGCCCGCAGCAGCTCGTCCAGCCCGATCGTCACGCCCGTGGCCCGGGGCAGGTCCTGCACGACGAGCGGCAGTCCCGACGCATCGTGGACGGCCCGCAGGTGCCGCCGCGTGCTTCGCGCGTCGGGCGCGGGCACGGGGACCAGCAGGGCGTCCGCCGACCGGCGCAGGTCGGCGGAGCGCCGGACCTCGGCGACGGCGTCGTCGGTCCGCGTGCCCGCCAGTCCCACGACCAGGCCGGCGCCCCGCGCGCGGGCCACGGCGCCCAGGTCCCGGACGACCGCGTCGCGCTCGGCCGCGGTGAGGGTGGCGGGCTCCGCGATCGCGCCGAGGGCCACGAGCCCGGTGCAGCCGTCGTCGAGGAGGCCGCCCGCCAGTCGCACGAGGGAGCTCCGGTCCACGACCGCGGCGTCCGCCGAGAACGGGGTGGGCACCATGGCCCAGCAGCCGAGCGGTCGGGACGGGGCGGCAGCGGGCGCGCCCGACGGATCGTGAGCGGGGGGAAGCACGGGCACGGGGTCTCCTCGGGAGGTCGTCGACACGACGGATCGATTGGATGCAAAACTGGGGCCGGGTCCGGCGCGGCGGGCCCACCGCGACGGGGAGGTGCCCCGTCCGCGACCGGGCGACCCGCCCAGGAGGTGCCAGCGGTGGTGGCCGAGACGCAGAACGGACGCGAGACGGACGGCGCGCTCGGCGAGTGGCTCGCCGACGAGCTGCTGCGCCGGATCCTCTCCGGCGAGGTGCCCGTCGGCAGCTGGATCCGCCACGCGGCCGTCGCCGAGGAGTTCGGCGTCAGCCGGACTCCCGTCCGCGAGGCGCTCCGCGTCCTGCACGCCCAGGGCGTCGTGACCATCACGCCGAACCGGGGTGCCCGGGTCAACGGGCACAGCGGGCGCGACATCCGCGAGCTCGGCGCGGTGCGGGGCGAGCTGGAGGGCCTGGCCGCCGAGCTCGCCGCGGGCCTCATCGACGACGACCAGCTGCGGCGGCTCAACTCCGCGTGGGACCGCTACGACCGGGCGGTCGATGCCCACCAGGCCGCCGACCCCGAGGCCGACCCGGCCGGCGTCACCGAGGCGGCCCGCCTGTGGGCGGAGGCCAACGAGGACTTCCACGGCGTCATCCTCGAGGCGGCCGCGAGCCACCAGCTGAGCCTCACCATCGCCGAGATCAGCCGGCGCCTGCCCCGCAACTCCGCCTTCGCGGCGTACGCCGGCAACTCGCGGCTGCTGCGGCAGAACTCCGCCGAGCACCGCCAGATCGCCGAGGCGATCAACGCCGGCGACGCGGCGCGCGCCCGGCGCGCCATGACCCGTCACGTCCGCTCCTCCGCCGAGGCGCTCGCCCGGTGGGTGGAGAACCAGGGCCAGAGCCGGGACCGCTGAGCGTCACTCCCGTCGCGCGCGGGCACGGTGCTGCAGGCCCCCGGCGAGGGCGACGCCGTACGTCAGCAGTGCCGACAAGCCGATGCCGACCCCGGGGTGCCACCGCAGCGTGAGCGCCCCGACGAGGGCACCGAGCCCGATCGCGACGACGGCCAGCGCCCGGCGGGCCCAGGGCTGCCCTCCGCCGGCCCCCAGCCGGGAGTCGGCGGCCAGCCCCGTGATGGTCGAGGTGACGACCACGGTGGTGACGTCCTTGACGGCGACGTGGCGGGCCACGGCGGCCTGCAGCCCCATCGCCCACGCGATGACGCCCGCGAGGACCAGGCCCTCCTCGTGCCCGTACGACGTGGGCCGGGCGGCCGTGTAGCCGGCCGTGGCCGCGAAGGTGGTGCCCACGACCGCGAGGAGCACCGCCGTACGGGTCTGCCACCCGGCGGGCACCGCCCGCTGCGCGCGGCCACCGGTCGCGGCGCCCGCCATGAACGCCCCGAGCGCGACGAGCGGACCGGCCACCGGGAGGCCCTGCTCCCCGGCCAGGCCCATGCCGAGGATCACGACGTTGCCCGTCATGTTGCCGGTGAAGACCTTGTCCAGCGCCAGGTAGCCGATCGCGTCGGCGACGCCCGTGGAGAACGTCAGCACCAGCATGAGGGCCACCGCGGTCGAGGGCGCGACCCCGGCCCGCGCACTGCTCACCCCGCTCACCGGCCCGCCGCGTAGCCCTGGGCGCCCCGCGCGTTCGCGGCCGCGCCGAGGCGGCCGGTCGCGGGGTCCCGGACGACCGCGGAGAGGCGCCCGAGGCTCCAGCCGTCGGCGACCGTGACGTCGTGCCCGCGGCGCTCGAGCTCGGCGACGACCTCGGGGCCGACGCGGTCCTCGACGACCAGCCCCGCGGCACTCAGCTCCCGCGGCCAGAACGAGCTCACGAGCGCCGTCGTGTGGAAGGCCGGGGCGTCGACGGCCTGCTGGGGCGTGTAGCCCCCGACCAGGGTGCGCAGCAGGTACAGCAGCTGCCACTGGTCCTGCTGGTCGCCGCCCGGCGTGCCCAGCGCCGCGGTGGTGAGGCCCCCGCGGCTCAGCATGGTCGGGCTCAACGTGGTGCGCGGCCGGCGGCCGGGACGCAGGGCCGAGGGGCTGTCCGGGTCGAGCCAGGTCATCTGCAGGCGCGTGCCGAGGCAGAAGCCCAGCTCCGGGACGGCGGGCGACGACTGCAGCCACCCGCCCGACGGCGTCAGCGAGGCCAGGTTGCCGTGCCGGTCGACGACGTCGACGTGGCAGGTGTCCCCCCGCGTGCTGCCGTCCCGCGCCACCGTCGGCTCCCCCGTTCCGGCCCCGGCCGCCGCCCCGCCCTCCAGCACGAGCGGCACCCGCCACGGCGTCAGCCCCGGCAGGTCGCCCGGCCGGTGCTCGCACGAGGCCGTCGCGCCGATCTGCGCGGCCCGGGCGGCGGCGTACTCGCGGGACAGCAGCGCCCGTCGCGGGTCCGAGCTGCCGCCGGCCCCCTCGGGGTGCACCGGGCCGGCGTCGCCGTAGTAGGTGTCGCGGTCGGCCATCGCCAGCTTGAGGGCCTCGGCCACCGTGTGGATGCCGAGCGCCGTCGACGGGTCGAGGTGGTCGTCCGGGAAGTGGTCGAGGATGGCGAGCGCCTGCAGCAGCACCGGGCCCTGCGTCCAGAAGCCCGCCTTGTGGACCCGGGTGCCGCGGAAGTCGAGGACGAGCGGCTCCTCCGTGGCGACCCGGGCGTCGGCGAGGTCCTCGGCGGTGAGGAGCCCCCGGTGGTCGCGGCCCGAGGAGTGGCGGTGGGGGCGCTGGACGGCCGCCGCCACTGCCGCGGCCACGAAGCCGGTGCGCCACTCGCCCGCCACCGCGTCGATGCGCTCCTCCCGGGTCGCCGCGTCCGGCGCGGCCCGGAGCAGCCGCCGCAGGGTGGCGGCGTACGCCGGGTTGGTCACCACCTGCCCCACCGCGGGCGCACGGCCCTCCCGCAGCCAGATCGCCGCGGAGGTCGGCCAGTGCTCGATGAAGTGGTCGGCCATCGCCGCCACGACACCGCACAGCTGGGGTCCCGCCGCATGGCCGGTCTCCAGCTGGTCGACGGCGTAGGCCAGGACGTCGGCGACGTCCCAGGTGCCGTGGTCGCGCAGCACGTGGAGCAGCGCGAGCACCGCGCCCGGGACGGCCGCCGCGAGGGCGCCGCTGCCGGGCACCTCCTCGAGCCCCTCCGCCCGCATCCGCTCGATCGTGGCGCCCGCGGGCGCCGGGCCCTGACCGTCGACCACCGTCGGCGCCCGGCCCGCGGGCGCGACCAGCGCCACCATGTCGCCGCCCGGGCCGTTGAGGTGCGGCTCGACCGCGTGCAGCACGAACGCGGCCGCCACGGCTGCGTCGAACGCGTTGCCACCCCGTTCGAGCACCGACTGCGCCGCAGCGGTCGCGGACCAGTGCGTGGAGGCGCTCATGCCGTAGGCCCCCTCCAGCGTGGGCCGCGTCAGGTGGGCAGGAGGCGACGTGAAGGCCGAGGCCGGCAGCGGGGAGGACACAGCCGACAGTATGCAAATACCGGTGATTGGATGCAATACGGCCACGGCGCACACCACGCCTCGACCCGGCCTCCCTGTGAATCTCGCCCCATCCTCCCCACGAGCACCATTCGCCACATACATTGCGGCCTTGTGCCAGTCAACGACCACGAGCCCGTGTCGCCGGGCGGACCGGAGCGCACCCGCCCCGCGGGCCGCGTCCGCCGTACCGCGACCCGGCGCGCCGCCGCCCTCCTGGCGGGCCTGGCGCTCGTCGTCGTCACCCTGACCCTCGTCACGGGCGGCAACCCGCTGGACCCCGAGCCCGAGGGCGGGGCCGAGCAGTCCGCGGCCGCGGGCGGCACGCGCGTGGCCATCTACATGCCGTTCGACGACGGCGGCCGCACGGGCCTCATCCGCCCCGCCGACCACACCCCGCGCCTGCTCGGCGGCTTCTCCTGGGACCTCCACAAGGGTCCGGGCGCCGCGGTGAAGCCGCAGATGAAGTCGTTCGACGGGCCCGTGAGCCTCAAGGTCGCGCGCGTCGACTCCAACAACAACGGCGCCGGGCAGATGGTCACCCTCGACGTGCGGGTCGGCGGCACGGCGGTCGGCCAGATCCGCTACGGGCACCTCGCGAACGTGCAGGTCAGCACGAGCACGCCGGCGTTCCCGCCCGGCACCACCATCGGCTTCCTGCCGAGCGGCAAGCGCGACGACTCCCGCTGCGGCGACGGCACCGCCGACGGCTGGGCGTACTCGTCGTCGTGGCGCGTGTGCACCGAGAGCGGCATCCACACCCACACCGACTTCCAGAAGGGCTGCTGGGCGGCGTTCGACACCTACGCCGTGCTCCCCGCCGACACCCCGATCGCCATGATGTCGACGGCCCTGCCGACCGCGAGCAACGCCCGCTGCGACGCCGCCGAGCTCGCGCACGTCGCCACCGACCCGGTCGCCGAGGGCGACTTCGTGGGCTACGGCGGCCACGTCTACCGCATCGCCGGCGGTGCCCCGATCCACGTCTCCAACTGGGCGGCCTTCGGTGGCACCCAGCCCAGCGAGACCTACGACGCGGCCCAGTGGGGCACGCTGCGCCGCTACCCCGTCGACGAGACCTGGATCCGCGGCCTGCCCTCGGGCCGCGTGTTCCGCATCGCCGGCGGCGCCCCCGTGCACGTTCCCGACATCGCCCCCGACGGGCCGGTCGTCGACGTCGACGACCGCGCCATCGACCGCATCGGCACCGACCACGTCTACGACCACCTGCGGCCCGCGCCGGTCGACGGCACCTTCCTCGTCGCGGCCCGCAGCGGCCGCACGTACGTCGTCGCCGGCGGCGCCCCGCTCTTCGTCTCCTCGCTCGCCCCGTGGGGCGGCACCCGCGCCGTGACCCGGGTCTTCGTCGGCGAGGAGGCCCTCGACAACGCCGGCGGCACGGGCGGGTTCGCCTTCCTGCGCCGCACCCCCGTCGACGGCACCTTCCTCATCGGCCGCTCCACCGGCGGCGTCTTCCGCGTCGCGGGCGGCTCGCCGCAGTGGGTCGACTCGTGGGCCCCGTACGGCGGGGTCCAGCCCACCACCGCCGTCGACGACGCCGCGATCGACCGGGCCGGCACGGGCGGCGAGTGGGACCGCATGGCGGCGTACCCCGCCGACGGCACCGTCCTGCGCACCGTCACCGACGGCCGCCTCTACCGCGTCGCGGGCGGCGCCCCGCTGCACCTGCCCACCACCGCCGCGCTCGAGGACCCCGCCCAGGCGCCCGTCGACGTCGCCGCCACCGTCGTCGACGACGCGGCGCGCGCCGACCGCAACCACGCCCACCTGCGCGCCACCCCCGCCGACGGCACCTTCGTCGTCGTGCCCACCGGCGGCGTCTCCGTCTTCGCCGGGGGCGCGGCGTTCCCGGTCGAGAGCTGGACCCCGTACGGCGGCCCGCAGCGCGCCGTGCGCATCGACCGCGCCGCGCTCACCCACCGCGGCGTCGCCGCCCAGCCGTGGGGCGGCCACGTCGCCGCCGTCCCGGCCGACGGCACCTTCGTGCGCGTGCTCGACGGCACCGTCACCGGCCGCGTCGCCCGCGCCGCCGGCGGCGGGCTCATCCCGCTCTCGTCGTGCGACCTCGTCGGCTGCGCTCCGCTCACGGGCGTCACCGGGATGGCCTACGACAGCTACACCGCGACGTACGCCCGCCCGGCCGACGGCGCCGTGCTCCGCTTCCTGCCGTCGGGCCAGACCGTCGAGCTCGACGGCGACGCCTGCCTGCCCGCCCGCCCCGGCTCCTCCGTCGTGGAGGTCAACGACCGCGACTACCGCTGCGTCTCGACAGTGCCGGACGCACCGAGCGGCGTCACCGCCCTGCGCGGCGACCGCTCGGCCACCGTCACGTGGACCGCGCCTGCCGACGACGGCGGCGAGCCGCTGACGGGCTACGTCGTCGTCGCCACCCCCGCCGACGGCGGCGCCGAGGTGCGCGCCTCGGCGCCGGCCGACGCCACCAGCGTCGAGGTCCCCGGCCTGACGAACGGCACCACCTGGACCTTCCGCGTCGCCGCCACCAACCGCATCGGCGACAGCGAGCCGTCGGAGGTCTCCGCCGGGGTCGTGCCCGCCGGTCCGCCGGCGCAGGTCGCCACGCCGTACTCCCGTGCCACCGGCGACGACGTCGTCGTCGCGTGGCTGCCGCCCGACGCGAACGGCGAGCCCGTGACCGGGTACGTCGTGCACCGCGACGGCCGCGCCTGGGCCGTGCCGGCGGGCACCGACCGCATCACCTTCCGCGACCTGCCGCGCGGCACCTACGCCTTCACCGTCACCGCGACCAACGCGGTCGGGGCCTCCGTGCCCAGCGAGGTGCGCACCCAGGCCGTCACCGTCGCGCCCCCCAGCTCCGTCGGGACACCCGCGGTCGCGCTGAAGGGCCGCGACGTCACCGTCTCGTGGGCGCTGCCGGCCGCCAACGGCGGCGCGATCACGGGGTACGTCGTGCAGCGCGGCGACAAGTTCTGGTCCGTGCCGCCCACCCAGCGCCACCTGACCTACCGCGGCCTGGCGCCGGGGACCTACGAGTTCTGGGTCTACTCGACGAACATCGCCGGCAACAGCCCCGCCAGCCCGGTGCGCCGCGTGATCGTCGTGCCGTAGCCGGGCGTCGGGCCGGGCTAGAGCGTGCCCTCCTCCACCATGCGCACGAGGTCGGCGATGGACTCCTCGACGCGGGTGGGGCGGTAGGGGAAGTCCTCGACCTGTGCGCGCGTGGTCGAGCCGGTCATGACGAGCACGGTGCGCAGGCCCGCCTCGAGGCCCGCGACGATGTCGGTGTCCATGCGGTCGCCGATCATCACCGTCGTCTCCGAGTGCGCCTCGAGCCGGTTGAGCGCGCTGCGCATCATCAGCGAGTTCGGCTTGCCCACGTAGTAGGGCCGCCGGCCCGTCGCCGCCGTGATGAGCGCGGCCACGGCACCGGTCGCGGGCAGCTTGCCCTGCTGGCTGGGCCCGCTCGGGTCGGGGTTGGTCGCGATGAAGCGCGAGCCGCCCTCGATGAGCCGGATGGCCCGCGTGATCGCCTCGAAGGAGTAGGTCCGCGTCTCCCCCAGCACGACGTAGTCGGGGTCGCGGTCGGTCTGCACGTAGCCCACGTCGTGCAGCGCCGTGGTCAGCCCCGCCTCCCCCACGACGTACGCCGTGCCCCCCGGCCGCTGGTCGAGCAGGAACTGCGCCGTCGCGAGCGCGGAGGTCCAGATGCGGTGCTCGGGGATGTCGATGCCGCTGCCGAGCAGCCGGGCGCGCAGGTCGCGCGGGGTGAAGATCGAGTTGTTGGTCAGCACGAGGAACTCGCGCCCCGACGCCTGCAGGGCGGCGATGAAGTCCGACGCCCCGGGGATGGGCTCCTCCTCGTGGACGAGCACCCCGTCCATGTCGGTCAGCCAGGTGTGGATCGGAGCGCGGTCGGTCATGACGCCATCATCGCGCGCCCCGGCGCTCAGCGACGCCGCAACGACCGCTCGATGACCTGGTTGGCGGCCCGCTGGAAGCCGACGACGACGCCCTCGAGGGTGATGCGGCGCAGCGCGGAGACGGTGCGCTCCATCCGCGCGGCCTCCTCGGGCGTGTGCTGCTCGGCGCGGAAGGGCCGCACGACCTGGGTGCGCAGGATCTCGGTGAGCTCGTCGGCCAGCGACTCCATGTGCCGCTCGATGGTCTCGGTGGCCTCGATGACGCTGGTGATGGGGATGTCGAGCGACAGCATCTCGAGCCCCAGCGCGAAGCCGGCCAGCACGACGTACCGGTCCGTGCCCGGCTCGACCTCGACCGCCCGCACCTGCACGAGCACCTCGACCTCCTCGTCCTCCAGGCGGCGGCCCGCGCGCTTCTCGAGCTGGCGGCGGGTGAGGCGCTCGGGGGGCTCGGTGGTCCAGGAGGTGAGCATCGCGCGCTGCAGGGCGAGCTCCTCCGTCGTGGCCTCGCTCGAGACCGACGCGAGGTAGCGCTCGATGGCCTGCAGCGTGAAGCCGTGGTCCTGCAGCGCCCGCACCATCTCGAGCCGGGCGAGGTGGACGTCGCCGTAGTAGGCGACCCGCCCGCGCCGCTCCGGCGGGGGGATGAGGCCGAGGCTCGCGTAGTAGCGCGTCGTGCGCACCGTCGTGCCCGCCCGCGCCGACAGCTCGTCGATCGTCAGGGTGGCGCCGTCGGGGTCGTGGTGCTCGGGGCGCTCGGGGATGGCGGTCACGACTGTGACAGTAGGGCTGTCATCGAGGTCGGGGCAATCCGCCGCGCGGGCCGGCTCCCCGCCCCGCTTGCTCCCTGACAGTTTCGCTGTCACAGTAAGGGTGTCATGTTCTGACGCCCTCGTCACCGCGCCCAAGGAGCCCCTCCATGCCCCTCGCCTCCGCCGCCGACATCCTCGAGACCGAGCACGAGGACTTCCGCGGGACGGTCCGCGCCTTCCTCGAGAAGGAGGTCGTGCCGCACCACGAGAAGTGGGAGGCCGCCGGCATCGTCGACCGCGAGGTCTGGCGCAAGGCGGGCGCGACCGGCCTGCTCTCCTTCGACGTGCCGGAGGAGTTCGGCGGCCTCGGGCTCGACGACTTCCGCTACAACATGGTCGTCGCCGAGGAGATCAGCCGCGTCGGCGCGAGCGGGCTGGGCTTCCCGCTGCACAACGACATCATCGTCCCCTACCTGCTCGCCCTCGGCACGCAGGAGCAGAAGGAGCGCTGGCTGCCCGGTTGCGTCTCCGGCGACATCGTCACCGCGATCGCGATGACCGAGCCCGGCGCCGGCTCGGACCTCCAGGGCATCCGCACGAGCGCGGTCGACAAGGGCGACCACTACGTGCTCAACGGCTCGAAGACCTTCATCTCCAACGGGATCATGGCCGACCTCGTCGTCGTGGTCGCGCGCACCGACCCCGACGCGGGCGCGCAGGGCATCAGCCTGCTCGTCGTCGAGAGCGGCGCCGAGGGCTTCTCCCGCGGCCGCAACCTCGACAAGGTCGGCATGAAGGCGCAGGACACGGCCGAGCTGTTCTTCGACAACGTCGTGGTCCCGAAGGAGAACCTGCTCGGCGAGGAGGGCTCCGGCTTCATCTCGCTGATGGTGAACCTGCCGCGCGAGCGCGTCTCCATCGCCGCCATCGCCGTCGCCGCGTGCGAGCACATCCTGGCGATCTGCCTCGACTACGTGAAGGAGCGCGAGGCGTTCGGCCGCCCCATCAGCAAGTTCCAGAACACGCGCTTCACCCTCGCCGAGATGGCGACCGAGGTGCACATCGCCCGCGTCTTCCTCAACGACACGGTGCTCAAGCTCAACCGCGGCGAGGTCGACACCCAGCTCGCGTCGATGGCCAAGTGGTGGACCACCGAGCTGCAGACCAAGCTCGCCGACATCGGCGTCCAGCTGCACGGCGGCTACGGCTACATGATGGAGTACCCCATCGCCAAGGCCTTCGTGGACAGCCGCATCCAGACGATCTACGGCGGCACGACCGAGATCCAGAAGGAGATCATCGGCCGCATGCTCGGCCTGTGATCCTGCGCACCATGAGCATGGTTCGCGGCGAGGTCTAGGCTGCGACGGTGACCTCTCCCGACGCGCCCAGCCCCCAGCAGGTACGCCGCGCGCTGGTCCGCGCGGAGCGCGGGGCGAGCCTGGACGCGGCGGAGGCGACGGCGCTCCTGGCGGCGACCGGCGAGGAGCTGGACCGGCTCTGCGCCGTCGCCGCCCGGGTGCGCGACGCCGGGCTGGTCGAGGCCGGCCGGCCCGGCGTCGTCACCTACTCCCCCAAGGTCTTCATCCCCGTCACCCGGCTGTGCCGCGACCGCTGCCACTACTGCACCTTCGTGGAGACGCCGAAGCAGGCGGCGCGGGAGGGGCGCGCGCCGTACCTCTCCCCCGACGAGATCCTCGCCATCGCCCGGGAGGGCGCCGAGCTGGGCTGCCTCGAGGCGCTCTTCACCCTCGGTGACCGCCCCGAGGACCGCTGGCCCGAGGCGCAGGAGTGGCTCGACGAGCAGGGCTACGACTCCACGCTCGCCTACGTGCGCGCCATGGCGGTGCACGTGCTGGAGGAGACGGGGCTGCTGCCCCACCTCAACCCCGGCGTCATGAGCTGGGAGGAGATGAACCGGCTCAAGCCCGTCGCCCCCTCGATGGGGATGATGCTGGAGACCACCTCCCGCCGGCTGTTCGAGACGCGCGGCGAGGCCCACCACGGCTCCCCCGACAAGGACCCGGCCGTGCGGCTGCGGACCCTCGAGGACGCCGGCCGCCTCGCCATCCCCTTCACCACCGGCCTGCTCGTCGGCATCGGCGAGACCCTCGCCGAGCGCGCCGACACGATCTTCGCGCTGCGGCAGGTCTCCCGCGCCTACGGGCACGTGCAGGAGGTGATCGTGCAGAACTTCCGCGCGAAGCCCGACACCGCCATGCGCCACACCGACGACCTCGGGCTCGACGAGTACCGCGCGGCCATCGCCGTCACCCGCGTGCTCCTCGGCCCGAAGGCCCGCGTGCAGGCGCCGCCCAACCTCGTCGACCTCGCCGAGTGCCGGGCCCTGCTGGGCGCCGGCGTGGACGACTGGGGCGGGGTCTCGCCCCTCACGCCCGACCACGTCAACCCGGAGCGCCCCTGGCCCTCCCTCGAGCGGCTGCGCGACGTCACCGCGGCCTGCGGGCTCACCCTCGAGCCGCGCCTGACGGTCCACCCCGAGTACGTCGTGGGCGCGCTGGCCCGCGAGGAGCCGTGGATCGACCCCCGCGTCGCCGGGCACGTCGCGGCCCTGGCCGACGCCGGCGGCGACGACCCCGCGCGGGCGGGGCTCGCCGTACCGGGGGTGCGGCCGGTCGGCCGCCCCTGGCAGGAGCCGGACCCCTCGCTCGAGGAGTCGGGCTTCGGGCGGGTGGACCTCCACACCGAGGTCGACTCCACGGGGCGCACCGAGGACCGGCGCAGCGACTTCGACACCGTGTACGGCGACTGGGCCGCCGTCCGGCGCGCCGCCGACGGCGCCGCGGTGCCCGCCGCCGCGCCCGTCGCCCCGGCGGTCAACCTGGCCGCCGGCCGCGAGGCGCTCGCCGCCGCCGTGCGCGACCCCGGTGGCCTCTCGGACGCGCACGCGCTGACCCTCGTCACCGCCGAGGGCGCGCTGCTCGACGAGGTCTGCGCGCTCGCCGACGACCTGCGGCGCACCACCGTCGGCGACGACGTCACCTACGTGGTGAACCGGAACATCAACTTCACCAACGTCTGCTACGTCGGTTGCCGCTTCTGCGCCTTCGCCCAGCGCCGCACCGACGCCGACGCCTACTCGCTGTCGCTCGACCAGGTCGCCGACCGCGCCCAGGAGGCGTGGGAGCTCGGCGCCACCGAGGTCTGCATGCAGGGCGGCATCGACCCGCAGCTGCCGGGCACGGCGTACTTCGACATCGCGGCCGCGGTGAAGGCGCGGGTGCCGCAGATGCACGTGCACGCCTTCAGCCCGATGGAGGTGCTCAACGGCTCGACCCGCACCGGGCTGTCCTTCGAGGACTTCCTCATCAAGGCCCGCGAGTCCGGCCTCGACTCCATCCCCGGCACCGCGGCGGAGATCCTCGACGACGAGGTCCGCTGGATCCTCACCAAGGGCAAGCTGCCGACAGCGACGTGGGTCGAGATCATCTCCACCGCGCACCGCGTGGGCATCCCGACGACGAGCACGATGATGTACGGCCACGTCGACAACCCGCGCCACTGGATCGGCCACCTGCGGGTGCTGTCGGGCATCCAGGACGCGGCGCGCGAGCACGGGTACGGCGGGTTCACCGAGTTCGTGCCCCTGCCGTTCGTGCACTCCTCCGCGCCGATCTACCTCGCCGGCGTCGCCCGCCCCGGCCCGAGCCTGCGCGACAACCTCGCCGTGCACGCGGTGGCCCGCATCCTGCTGCACGGGCGCGTCGACAACATCCAGACGAGCTGGGTGAAGCTGGGCGTCGAGGGCACCCGGCGGATGCTGCAGGCCGGTGCCAACGACCTCGGCGGCACGCTCATGGAGGAGACGATCTCCCGCATGGCCGGCTCGGAGCACGGCTCGGCCAAGACCGTCGCCGAGCTCGTCGACATCGGCGCGGGCATCGACCGACCGGTCGTGCAGCGCGGCACGACGTACCAGCCCAGGAACTAGCCCAGGAACTAGCCCAGGAGCTAGCCCAGGGGGCGCACCAGCAGGCGCTCGACGCCGAACACGATCGAGGCGTCGAACGTCTCGAGCCCGTCGGTGCCCTCCACGAGCGCCATGCGCGGGAAGCGCTCGGCGAGCGCCGGGTAGGCCTTGCGCAGCTCCATGCGGGCGAGCTCGGCGCCCACGCAGCGGTGGATGCCGTGCCCGAAGGCGAGGTGCGACTTGGCCGGGCGGCCCGGGTCGAAGCCCATCGGGCAGGCACCGAAGGCGGGGTCGCGGTCGGCGGCGGGCAGGTGCACCATCACGACGTCGCCCTTGCGGACCTGCTGGCCGGCCACGACGACGTCGGTCGTCGCGAACCGCGGGAAGGCGACCTGCACGACCGAGAGGTAGCGCAGCAGCTCCTCCACGACCGCGTCGACGTCGGCGGTCGCGTCGACCAACGACTGCCAGGTGCCGCCGTTCTCGACCAGCACCGCCGTGCCGAGCGCCAGCATGCCGGCGCTCGTCTCCATGCCGCCGGTGAAGGCGCCGTCGGCGAGGCCGCCGAGGTCGTAGTCGCTGATGTCGTCGCCGAAGTCGCGGATGATCTGGCCGATGAGGCCCGGGCCCGGGTCGGTCCGCTGGCGCGCCGTCTCGGCGAGGAGGAACTCCCGGGAGCCGGAGATGGCGCCGAACGCGCCGTACCCCCCGCCGGAGATGTCGAAGCGCGCCGAGCCCAGCTCGCGGAAGGTCTCGCGGCGCTCGTCGGGCAGGCCCAGCAGTTCGCAGATCACGAGGAAGGGCACCGGGAAGCTGAAGAGCGGCACGAGGTCGACGACGCCGTCCTCGGCGGCGCGGGCCGCCTCCTCGATCTCGTCGAGCTGGCGGGCCACGATCTTGTCGACCAGCGGCTCGAGGCGCTGCAGCCGCCGGCGGGTGAACTCGGGCGTGAGGAACTTGCGCAGCCGCGTGTGGTCGGGCGGGTCGGTGAACCCGAGGCCGCCGATGTCGCCGTCCGCGGCGCCGGCCTTGCCGACGTACGGGCGGATGTCGGTCGAGTACGACGACCGGTCGGTCAGCACCTCGTGCGCCGCGTCGAAGCCGGTCACCAGCCACACGTTCATGCCGAGGAAGGTCGTCAGCCGCTGCACCGGCGCCTCGGCCCGCATCTCGTCCAGCCGCGCGGGCGGCTCGATGCCGTCGCGCGTCAGCGGCCAGCCCAGCGAGGCCGGCACCTTGTCGATGCGTGAGAGGTCCATGCGCCCCGCCGCCTGGCGCAGCACCACGCCCCGAAGTCCCCCGAGGACGCGCGAGCGCACGGCGCCCAGCGTCCCGATCAAAGTCGTCACCGGGTCAGTCTGACGGAAACGGGGCCGCCACCGCACGACGACGGCGTGGAATCGCCGCGTCGTGGAGGTGACGGCCCCGTCGGGCCGTTCGGCCGGGTGGGTGCCGGGTCGTGCCCGGCTAGCCGCGTCCGCTGGAGGAGCGGGCCCGCCGCGCCACCGAGTCGATGGCGACCGCGAGCAGCAGCACCGCGCCCGTGACCATGAAGCGCACCGACGAGTCGACGCCCACGATGTTGAGGCCCGACTGGATGGCCTGCAGCACGATGATGCCGAGAAGCGCCGCGTACGCCGACCCGCGGCCACCGAAGAGGCTCGTGCCGCCGATGACGGCGGCCGCGATGGCCGTCAGGTTCGTGTCCGTCGTGCCGGTCGCCTGGGAGACCGACGTCTGGAGCCCCGCCCCGAGCACGCCGCCGAGGGCGGCGAGCGTCGAGGTGAGCACGAAGACCGACACGTAGATGCGGGTGACCTTGACGCCCGAGCGGCGCGCCGCCTCCTCGTTGCCGCCCACCGCGAAGACGTGGCGCCCCCACCGCGTACGGCGCAGCGCCAGGTCCATGAGCACGACCAGGGCCACGAAGAGCAGGAACAGGTAGCTCCAGCCGCGGTCGATGCCCAGGTAGTAGGTCAGCCCCGCCAGGCCGGCTGCGAGCAGCGCGGCCTTGACCGCGAGGCCCACCACCGACGGCGCGGACAGCTCCGCGCGCTTGCGCTGGCGGATGGTCCACAGCCCGCCCAGCACGTACAGCGCGACGACCCCGGCGACCAGCGCGTACGCCGCCGCCCCCGTCAGGTGGCTGAACCGGGTGAACTCGATGAGCCCCGAGTCGCTGGGCAGGTTGATCGTGCCCTCGCTGCCCAGCAGGTAGAGCAGCACGCCCTGGAAGCCGAGGAGGCCACCGAGGGAGAACACGAAGCTCGGGATGCCGAGCTTCGTGAACAGCAGCGCGTAGACGAGGCCCACGAGGACGCCCACGCCGATGCCGGCGAGGAGGCCCACGAGCACCGACTGGCTCTCGCGCACGACGAGCACCGACATGACGGCGGCGCCCATGCCCGAGACCGAGCCGACGGACAGGTCGATCTCGCCGAGCAGCAGGACGAGCACGATGCCCAGCGCGATGATCCCGACCGGTGCGGCGTAGGTCAGGATGTTGACGAGCGAGAACGACGACAGGAAGCGCGGCTCGAGGCTGTAGAAGACCACGCAGATGATCGCGAGGCCGACCACGACCGGCAGGCTGCCGAGGTCGCCGCCGCGCAGGCGGCGCCACACGACGTCGACGGCCCCGGCGAGGCCCTTGCTGCGGACGAGCCGCTCGTCGGCGAGGTCGGCGGCGACCGTCATGACGTCCCTCCTGCGGGGTTCGGGGTGGCCGCGAGGTCGTCGCGACCGCTGCGGGCCTCGTCGCTCGCACCGGTGATGGCGGCGACGAGCTGCTCGATCGAGACGTCGCGGGCGTCGAAGCTCGCGGCGTTGCGACCGAGGCGGAGCACCTCGATGCGGTCGGCGACGGCGAGCACGTCGGACATGTTGTGGCTGACCAGGATCACGCCGAGGCCGGTCTCGCGCAGGCGCCGTACGAGGGCGAGCACCTCCGCGGTCTGGGCGACGCCGAGCGCGGCGGTGGGCTCGTCGAGCAGCACGATGCCGGGGTCGCCGACGAGGCTGCGCGCGATGGCGACCGTCTGGCGCTGCCCGCCGGACAGCGACGCGATCGGGATGCGCACCGACGGGATCTTCGCCGAGAGGCGGCGCAGCAGCCGCCACGCCTCCTGCTCCATGCCGACCTCGTCGAGCACGATGCCGCTCTGGCGGCGCTCGCGGCCCAGGAAGAGGTTGGCGACCACGTCGAGGTTGTCGCACAGCGCGAGGTCCTGGAAGACCGTCGCGATGCCGAGCCCCTGGGCGGCGCGCGGGCCGCTGATGCTCACGCGGCGTCCGTCGACCTCGATCTCGCCGCCGTCGGGCTGGTAGACGCCCGAGATGATCTTGACGAGGGTCGACTTGCCGGCGCCGTTGTCGCCGACGAGCGCGACGACCTCACCCGCGCCGACGCGGAAGTCGATGTCCGCCAGCGCCTGGACGGCGCCGAACCGCTTGCCGACCCCGCGCAGGGAGAGGGCGAGGCCCGAGCCGGCCGGGGTGTCCCGGCCGGCTCGGTCCGACGCGGCGGCGCCGCGTCCCTTGCTGGTGTCGATCGGGGTCACGAGGACAGCCCGGCTGCGGCGCAGGCGTCCGCGTAGTCCTCGGTGCAGATGTCCTCGACCGAGTAGAACTCGTCGGCGACGACGGTGTCGGCCACGTTCTCCGCGGTCACGACGATCGGGTCGAAGATGAAGGACGCGACGCCCTCGTAGTCCTCGGTCTCGCCCACGTCCTCGCCCTGGGCCAGGGCGACGGCGACCTCGGCGGCCTTCTCGGCCTCGATCTTGATGGGCTTGTAGATCGTCATGGCCTGCTCACCGGCGACGATGCGCTGGATCGCGGCCAGCTCGGCGTCCTGACCCGTGATGGGGGGCAGGGCCGCGGGGTCGACGCCCGCGCCGGTCAGCGCGGCGATGACGCCACCCGCCTGGCCGTCGTTGGCGGCGTACACGCCCGTGATCTCGCTGGCGTCGAAGCGCGCGAGCTGGTCGGACGTCCACTGCTGGGCGTTCGTGGGGCTCCAGTCGGGGTTGTCGTACTCCGCGAGGACCTCGAGGCCGCTGGCGTCGATCGCCTCGTGGGCGCCGGCCTTGAACTGCGCGGCGTTCGGGTCGCTCGGGGCACCGTTGAGCATGAGGATGCCGCCGGTGTCGCCGGTGGCCTCGATGAGGGCCTCGCCCTGCATGCGGCCGACCGTCTCGTTGTCGAAGGACAGGTAGTAGTCCGCGCCCTCGATGAAGCGGTCGTAGGCGATGACCTCGGCGCCCGCGTCCTGGGCGGTGCGGACCATGCCACCGGCGCCCGCGCCGTTGACCGGGTCGAGCACGATGACGTCGGCGTCCTGCGACAGGGCGGAGTCGACCTGCTGGGTCTGCTTCGCCTCGTCCTGGTCGGCGTTGAAGTAGATGACGTCGCAGTCGTCGCAGAGCTCGGCGACCTTGGCCTCGAACAGCGGCTTGTCGAACGCCTCGTAGCGCGTGGTGCTCGACTCGGGCAGCAGGAGCGCGATGGTGGACCCGCCGCCACCCTCCCCGCCGCCGGACTGGGCGTCGTTGGCACCGCACGCGGCGAGGGCGCCGGCACCGACGACGAGTGCGGCCGTGGAGACGACGACCCGGTGGAATCTGGTGGACATGCTTCTCTCCTCGATGACCGGGCAGCACGCGCTGCCGACGGGGGAACGAGTGGAGTGTTGTGCCTCACAGGCTTTGTCGTCAAGTGTTGAACGCAAATCGTTTCCGGCGTGTGAACGAGCGCGGTTTGTGGACATTGCTTGACGACTAGTGAGTAACCCGTCAGGGTGACGCCCGTGTCCACCGCCGACCTCCGCGGGCCCTCGCCGGGCTCCACGTCCACCCTGCGCACCGCCAACCAGCGCCGGGTGCTGGACGTGCTGCGCACGGCGGCCACCCCGGGGGACGAGCCGGTGCTGACGCAGGCCGACCTGGCCCGCACCACGGGGCTCGCCCCGGCGACCGTCTCCAACATCATCCGCGACCTCGGGGCCGTCGGCCTGGTGGTCACCGAGCCCGGCAGCGGGCGCCGCGGCACCGTCGTGCGGCTCGCGGCGTCGGCCGGGCTGGTGGCCGGCGTCGACTTCGGCCACAGCCACGTCGCGGTCGCGCTGGGTGACATGACCGGTCGCCTCGTGCGCGAGCGCCGCCAGCGCCTCCCCCCCACCCACCCGTACGGCGACGGGCTCGCCCTCGCGACCTCGCTCCTGGACGAGCTGCTGGCCGAGGAGGGCACCGACCGCTCGACGCTGCGCAGCGTGACCACCGGCCTGCCCGCGCCGATCAACCAGCGGGTGGTCGCCTCCGCGGCGATCCTGCCGGGGTGGGTCGGCGTCGACGCCCTCGCCGTCTGCGAGGCGGCGTTCGGCGTGCCCGTCTGCGTCGAGAACGACGCCAACCTCGGCGCGCTGGCCGAGCACCGCCTCGGCGTCGGCCGGGGCCGCGACAGCTCGGTCTTCGTGAAGATCTCCTCGGGCATCGGCGCGGGCATCGTGCTCGACAACCGGCTCTTCCACGGCAGCGGCGGCGCGGCCGGCGAGATCGGCCACCTGACGCTCGACGAGCGCGGGCCGGTCTGCCGCTGCGGCAGCCGTGGCTGCCTCGAGGCCTACGCGTCGGTGAGCGCGGTGCTCGCGATGATGGACGACCAGCTGCCTGGCGCGACCCTCGACGACGTCGTGACCGCGGCCCACACCGGCAACCTGTCGGCCCAGCGCTCGCTCGAGGACGCCGGCCGCCACCTCGGGTGGGGCCTGGCGAGCGTCGTCAACCTGCTCAACCCGGCCGTCATCGTCGTGGGGGGCGACATCGCCCGCGCCGGGGACCTGCTGCTGGAGTCGGTACGCCGCGAGCTGCGCCGCCACGTGCTCGACGCCGTCGCGACCACCCCCGTGGAGCTCAGCGAGCTCGAGGAGCGGGCCTCGCTCGTCGGTGCGGTGCTGCTCGCGGCCGAGAACACCGACCTGCTGCTGCCGCTGGAGTGACGCCGGGGTTGCTACGTTCGACGGATGACCTCCCCCACGAGCCCCACGGGCCCCGAGCCCGGCCGTCCGGCCCCTCCCCCGGGTCCCGCGCAGCAGACGACGCCGGGCACCGGGCCCGTCGCCCCCACGACGCCCGGCGCCGCCCCCGGTCAGCCGGGGCAGCCCGGTAGGCCCGCCAAGGACCCGACGCGCGGCTCGAAGGCCGGGGGCCTGTGGGCCGCGCTGGTCGCGTTCGGCGTGATCCTGGTGCTGCTGGTCGTCTTCATCGCCCAGAACACCGACACGACGACGGTGGAGTTCCTCGGCTTCGAGGGCGAGACGCCGCTGGCGGTCGCGCTGCTCGTCGCGACGGCGGCGGGCATCCTGCTGACCGCCCTCGTGGGCTCGCTGCGGATCGCCCAGCTCAAGCACCGCGCGCGCAAGGACGCCAAGCGCCGCTGACGCGCCCAGAGGGGCGGGGCCGCCGGGCGGCGGCCCCGCTCACTCCCACTCGATGGTGCCCGGCGGCTTGCTCGTCACGTCGAGCACCACGCGGTTGACCTCGGCCACCTCGTTGGTGATGCGGGTCGAGATGCGCTCCAGCACCTCGTATGGCAGGCGGCTCCAGTCGGCCGTCATGGCGTCCTCGCTGGAGACGGGGCGCAGCACGACCGGGTGGCCGTAGGTGCGCCCGTCGCCCTGCACCCCGACGGAGCGGACGTCGGCGAGCAGCACGACCGGGAACTGCCAGATCTCCGCGTCGAGGCCGGCGGCGGTCGTCTCCTGCCGCACGATCGCGTCTGCGGCGCGCAGGATCGCGAGGCGCTCCGCGTCGACCGCGCCGATGATGCGGATGGCCAGGCCGGGCCCCGGGAAGGGGTGCCGGGACACGATGGCCTCGGGGATGCCGAGCTGGCGCCCCACCTCGCGGACCTCGTCCTTGAACAGGGTGCGCAGCGGCTCGATGAGGGAGAACTCGAGGTCCTCGGGCAGGCCGCCCACGTTGTGGTGGCTCTTGATGTTGGAGGCGCCCGCTCCTCCGCCCGACTCCACGACGTCGGGGTAGAGCGTGCCCTGCACGAGGAACTTCACGGGCGCACCGGGCGTGGCCAGCACCTCCCGCTCCGCGGCCTCGAAGACGCGGATGAACTCGCGGCCGATGATCTTGCGCTTCGTCTCCGGATCGGTGACCCCGGCCAGGTGGCCGAGGAACTGCTCGCGCGCGTCGACGACCTTCAGGTCGACGCCCGTCGCGGCGACGTAGTCCTGCTCGACCTGCTCGGCCTCGCCCTCGCGCAGCAGGCCGTGGTCGACGAAGACGGCCGTCAGCTGGTCGCCGACCGCGCGCTGCACCAGGGCGGTGGAGACGGCGGAGTCGACACCCCCCGACAGCGCCGAGATGACGCGGGCGTCGCCGACCTCGGCCCGGATGCGCTCGACCTGCTCCTCGACGATGTTGACCATCGTCCACGTCTGGCGGCACCCGGCGATGTCGACGAGGAACCGCTCGAGCACCTCCTGGCCGTGCTCGGAGTGGAGCACCTCGGGATGCCACTGCACGCCCGCGAGCCGCCGCTCGGTGTCCTCGAACGCGGCGACCGGCGTGACGTCGGTGGAGGCCAGCACGGAGAACCCGTCGGGCGCCGCGGTGACGGAGTCGCCGTGCGACATCCACACGCGGTGCTCACCGGGCAGGTCGGCGAGCAGGGTGCCGGGCAGGCCGACGGTGACGGGGGTCCGCCCGTACTCCCGCGCGCCCGTCGGGGACACGGTCCCCCCGAGGCCCTGCGCCATGAGCTGGAACCCGTAGCACATGCCGAACACCGGGGTGCCGGCCGTGAGCAGGGTGTCGTCGATGCCGGGGGCACCGTCGGCGTACACCGACGACGGGCCGCCCGACAGGATGATCGCGGCGGGCCGCTTCGCGAGCATCTCGTCGACCGGCATGGTGTGCGGCACGATCTCGGAGTAGACCCGCGCCTCCCGCACCCGGCGGGCGATGAGCTGGGCGTACTGGGCGCCGAAGTCGACGACCAGGACGAGGTCGTGGTCGGGGGTGCCGGTCATCGGGTGCCTTTCGCGGGGGTACGGCGGGAGCCCGCCGCCGCGGCGCGGGCGCCCGCGAGTCTAGCGAGGCCCGGCCGCTCCCCCCGCCAACGCATCAGGGCCCGGCCGGGGAGGGAGGGTGGCCGGGCCCTGATGGTCCTGCGACTGCTGGACAGCGCTGGACGCGGGGCCCGGGCTGGGAGGGAGCAAACGTGCCGGACCCATCCTGTGCAACGAGCCCTCGGACCCCCGGTTACGGGAGGTGACGACAAACTTGCGACCGCCGTCACACCCCGTTCCGCGGCCCCGTCCGGGCCGGTCGCGAGGGGTCAGCTGACCCCGACGATCGGCAGCCGCAGCGCCGCCGGGGCGTGGGGCGGCACGGCCGGCTCGCGCGGCTCGACCGGGTCCACGCGCTCGTACGACGCGCCCAGCGGCGGCCGCGCGTCGGCCTCGCCCTTGTTGGGCCAGAACGCCATCGCCCGCTCCGCCTGGGCGGTGATCGTGAGCGAGGGGTTCACGCCGAGGTTGGCGGAGATCGCCGAGCCGTCGACCACGTGGAGGCCGGGGTGCCCGTACATCCGCTGGTAGGGGTCGACCACGCCCGACTCCGGGGAGTCGCCGATGGTGCAGCCGCCGATGAAGTGGGCCGTCAACGGCCGGTTGAACGGCTCGCCGATGGTGCCGCCCGGCGTGCCGTCGACCTGCTTGGCCATCTTGCGCGTCGCCTCGTTCGCGACCGGGATCCACGTCGGGTTCGGCGCGCCGTGGCCCTGCTTCGAGGACAGCCGCCAGCCGAACGGCGTACGCCGCGGGAAGGTCGTGATCGAGTTGTCGAGCGTCTGCATGACCAGCGCGATGACCGTGCGCTCCGACCAGTGCTTCATGTCGTAGAGGTCGAGGACGTGGCGGCGCTGCAGCCACAGCTCCTTGAGCCACGTCTGCCAGCGGGGACCCGGGCCGTCACCGTCGGTGAGGACGGTCTGGAGCAGCGCCATCGCGTTCGAGCCCTTGCCGTAGCGGACCGGCTCGATGTGGGTGTGCTCGTCGGGGTGCCAGGACGAGGTGATGGCCACGCCCTTGCTGTAGTCCGTCGACAGGTCGGGCGCCAGGGCGCCGAGGATCGACTCCGAGTTCGTGCGGGTCAGCATGCCGAGGCGGTCGGACACGTTCGGCAGGTCGCCCTTCACCTTGAGCCGGTGCAGGAGCTTCTGGGTGCCCAGCGCGGCGGCGGAGAAGATGACCTGCTCCGCGGTGAAGGAGCGCACGGCGGTGCGGCGCGACAGCTTCGCCTTCGTCCACCGCGCGTCCACGCGGTAGCCGCCGTCGGGCAGCGGCCGCACGCGGGTCACCGTGGTCAGCGGGTGCACCACCGCGCCCTTGCGCTCGGCGAGGTAGAGGTAGTTCTTGACGAGCGTGTTCTTCGCGTTGTGCCGGCAGCCGGTCATGCACTCCCCGCAGTTGCGGCACGTCGTGCGGCTCGGGCCCGCGCCCCCGAAGAACGGGTCGTCGACGTGCACCCCGCCCTGCTCCGCGCCGCCGTGCTCCGGCCCGCCGAAGAACACCCCGACCGGCGTCGGGTGGTAGGTGTCGCCGGCGCCCATCTCCTCGGCCACCTTGAGCATGACGTCGTCGCTCGCGGTGCGCACCGGGTTCTCGACCACGCCGAGCATGCGCTTGGCCTGGTCGTAGTAGGGCGCCAGCTCGGAGCGCCAGTCGGTGATGTGCGACCACGACGGGTCGCGGTAGAACGCGTCGAGCGGCTCGTAGAGCGTGTTGGCGTAGACCAGCGACCCGCCACCCACCCCCGCGCCGGCGAGGATCATGCAGTCCTTGATGAGGTCGATGCGCTGGATGCCGTAGCAGCCGGCCTCGGGCAGGAACAGGTACTTCTTCATGTCGAACGACGTCTCCGGGAAGTCGTCGTCCTCGAAGCGGGCGCCGGCCTCGAGCACGGCGACCTTGTAGCCCTTCTCTGTCAGGCGCAGGGCGCTGACCGAGCCGCCGAAGCCCGACCCGACGATGAGGACGTCGTAGTCGAAGCTCATGCCCGCCCCGTCTTCCGCAGCAGGCGCAGGCTGGTCGTCATGAGCTTGGCGTACGACTCGTCGGACAGGCCGAGCACCGGCGCGATGGGCAGGACGCGCTGCGTGGCGACCGACTGCGTCTCGGTGTAGCGCAGGATGCCCTCGGCGCCCTGGCGACGGCCCATGCCGGACTCGCGCATGCCGCCCATCGGCGCCTGCAGCGACGCGAACGTGGCCGCGAAGGCCTCGTTGATGTTGATCGTGCCGCACTTGACCCGGCGGGCCAGCGCCCGGGCGCGGTCGCCGTCGCGGCTGAAGATGGCACCGTTCAGCCCGTACTCCCCGTCGTTGGCCCGGGCCACGGCCTCGGACTCGTCGTTGAACCGGTAGAGCGAGACGACCGGGCCGAAGGTCTCCTGGCCGAAGCAGGACATCTCGGGCGTGACGTCCGCGAGGATGGTGGGCTCGTAGACGTAGGGGCCGAGGTCGGGCCGGGCGCGGCCGCCGGTGAGCACGGTCGCCCCGCGGGCCACCGCGTCCTCGACGTGGGCCACCACCGTGTCGAGCTGGCTCTGGTTGATGAGCGAGCCCATGTCGTTGCCCCAGTCGAGCGTGGCCCCCAGCGTCATCGCCTGGGTGCGGGCCACGAAGCGCTCGACGAACCGGTCGTAGACCTGGTCGGCGACGAACATCCGCTCGATGGAGACGCAGAGCTGGCCCGCGTTGGAGAACGCGGCGCGCACGGCGCCCTCGGCGGCCTTCTCCACGTCGGCGTCACGCAGCACGATCATCGGGTTCTTGCCGCCGAGCTCGAGCGAGCAGCCGATGAGGCGCTCCGCGGCCTGCGCGGCCACGCGCTTGCCGGTGGCCGTCGAGCCGGTGAAGCACACGTAGTCGGCCTGGTCGATGATCGCGGAGCCCACCACGGAGCCGGGGCCTGCGACGACCTGCCACAGGTCGGCGGGGAAGCCGGCCTCGTCGAGCAGCTGGGCCGCGAACAGGGCGCTCAGCGTCGTCTGCGAGTCGGGCTTGGCGACCACGGCGTTGCCGGCCGCGATGGCGGCGAGGCCGTCGCACAGCGCCATCGTGAACGGGTAGTTCCACGGCGAGATGACACCCACGACGCCCTTGGGCACCCGGTTGACCTCGACCCGCGTCAGCAGGGGGAAGACGCCCGGCACGCGGCGCGTGCGCACGTGGTCGCTGAGCGTGCGGCCGTAGTAGCGCGCCGTCAGCGCGATGTGCAGCGGCTCGTCGAACGCGTGCTTGCGGGCCTTGCCCGACTCCCACACGATCAGGTCGAGGATCTCGTCCTGGCGGTCGAGCACGATGTCGTGCAGGCGCAGCAGCAGCTCCTGGCGGTGGGCCAGGGACGTGCGGGCCCACGACTCCTGAGCGCGGCGGGCGCGCACGAAGGCCTCGCGCACGTCGGCGGGCGAGGACTGCGGAAGGTTCGCGAGCGGCGCGCCGCTGAGCGGGGTGCGGGTGACCACGGGGTCCGCACCGCCGGCGGTGAGCCGGGCGGTCAGGGAGGCGACGTGCTCCGGCTCGAGCGCGTAGGCCGCGGTGGGGTCGTGCTCGGGGTCACCGGGGCCCGTGACGAGGGGCCCGCCTGCCGGCGTGGAGTTGCTCATGTACCGAGAGTATGTGAGCGCGGTCTCCCGTTCTACCTCGTGGTAACAATTGGCCGGAGTTGACAACCCCCGGCGATCTGTCAAGCCCCCGCCGCTCCGTCCGGTGCGGGCCGGGATGCCTCAGACGAGGTCGGTCACGCTCACGCGGGCCTCGTCGGCCTCCTGGTCGGTCAGCATCTCCTGGCTGCGGCGCTCCGCGGCCACGCGCCGCAGGTAGTGGTCGACCTCCTCGTCGGCGCGCGCGGCGTCCCAGCCCAGCTCGGCCGCCACCAGCTCGGCGACCGCCCGGGCCGACTCGGTACCCCGGTGGGGCGTCTCGATCGAGATGCGGGTACGGCGGGCCAGCACGTCGTCGAGGTGGCGGGCACCCTCGTGGGTCACCGCGTGCACCACCTCGGCGCACAGGTAGTCGTCGGCGCCGGGCACGGGCTCGCCCAGCTCGGGTCGCGCGGCCACGAGGTCGAGCACCTCGTCGACGAGCCCGCCGTACCGGCCCAGGAGGTGGTCGATGCGCGCGACGTGCAGCCCCGAGCGGCGCGCGAGCAGCACGCGCTGGTTGGAGCGCGCCTCGAAGCCCTCCGCGCCCAGCAGGGGTACGCGGTCGGTGATCGAGGCCCGCACGGCGCCGCCCGCCGCGCTCAGCGAGGGGGTGGCCGCGTCGACGGCGTCCCTCGCCATCACCCGGTACGTCGTGAGCTTGCCGCCCGCGATCATCACCAGGCCCGGCACGGGGGTGACGACCGTGTGCTCGCGCGAGATCCGCGAGGTGGGCTCGGACTCCCCGCGCAGCAGCGGGCGCAGGCCGGCGTACACCCCGACGACGTCGGCGTGGTCGAGCGGCTCGCGCAGCAGGGTGTTGACGTGCGCCAGCACGTAGTCGATGTCGGCGCGCGAGGCCGCCGGGTGGGCCTTGTCGAGGTCCCAGGCGGTGTCGGTGGTGCCGATGATCCAGTGCCGGCCCCACGGGATGACGAAGAGGACGGACTTCTCGGTCTTCGTGATGAAGCCGGCCTCGGAGCGGATGCGGTCGCGGGGCACGACGAGGTGGATGCCCTTCGAGGCCTGCACGTGCATCGTGCCGCGCCCGCCGACCATCTCCTGGATCTCGTCGGTCCAGACCCCGGCGGCGTTCACCACGACGCGGGCGCGCACCTCGAGCTCGCGGCCGCTCTCGAGGTCGACCGCACGGACGCCGACGACCCGCTCGCCCTCGCGCAGGAACCCGACCACCTTGGTGCGGGTCGCGACGTGGGCACCGTGGCGGGCGGCGGTGCGGGCCAGGGTGGTGACGAGGCGGGCGTCGTCGACCTGGGCGTCGTGGTAGCGGATCGCGCCGGTCAGCTCCTCGGTGCGCAGGTCCGGGGCGATGCGCGCGACCTGCCGGCGGAACAGGTGGCGGTGGCGCGGCACCCCCATGTCGGAGGAGCCGAGGGCGGCCATGGCGTCGTACAGCACGAGGCCCGCGCCCACGTAGGGCCGCTCGTGGGTGCGGCGCAGCGGGTAGAGGAACGGGACGGGACGCACGAGGTGGGGCGCGAGGCGGGTGAGCAGCAGGCCCCGCTCCTCGAGCGCCTCGCGGACCAGCCCGAAGTCGAACATCTCGAGGTAGCGCAGCCCGCCGTGCACGAGCTTGCTGGAGCGGCTCGAGGTGCCCGAGCCCAGGTCGCGCTGCTCGACCAGCGCCGTCGTAAGGCCGCGGGTGACGGCGTCGAGGGCCGTGCCGGCGCCGACGACACCGCCGCCGACCACCAGCACGTCGAGCTCGCCGGCGCCGGCGGTCGCGCCGTCCCCGGAGGCGGTGAGAGCGGCGAGGGCGGCGTCGCGCGCCTCGGGACCGAGCGTTCCGGGACGCGTCGCAGTCATGGCCCCCACTGTGACAGAGGGCTCAGACCCGCCGTCGGCCGCCGAGGCCTGCGCGGTGGTCGGCGAGCATCGTGTGCCGGGCCCGGGTGCTCGCCACGACCGCGGGGTCGAGGTCGGCGACCGCCACGCCCTCCTCCGTGCCGAGCCGGGCGAGCGGGCGGCCCTCCGGGTCGTGGACGGCCGAGCCGCCGCTGAACTCGGAGCTGCCGCAGCGGCCCGTCAGACCGGCCATCACGACGTACGAGCCGTTCTCGACCGCCCGCGCCGCGTGGTGCAGGTCGCGACGGTGCTCGCCGCCGCGGAACCACGCCGCGGAGACGAGGTAGCCCAGCGCGCCGTCGGTCGCCGCCGCCCGCGCGTGCTCGGGGAAGCAGGCGTCGTAGCAGACCGCCAGCCCGAGCTCGTGGCCGTCGACCCGCACGGAGGCGCCGGCGTCGCCCGTGGTGAAGACCTGCTTCTCGTCGCCGTCGAGGTGCTGCTTGTCGTACGCCGCGACGACCTCGCCGTCGGGCCGCGCCAGCAGGAGCGACAGGGTGCGGGTCGCCCCGCGGTCGAGCGCGACCCCGACGAGCGCCGTCGTGCCGGTCTCCCGGCAGGCCTCGCGGACCGGGTCCAGCAGCGGGCCCGTCGCGTCGGCCGGGGTGGGCAGCGGGCCGGCGAGGACGGGCGCGTCGTACCCCACGAGGAAGGCCTCGGGGAGCACCACCACCCGGGCGCCCGCGTCACCGGCGCGGCGGACCAGCCGCGCCGCCGTCGCGACGTTGGCCGCGAGGTCGCCCGGGACCGCCGCGGCCTGCGCCGCGGCGACCCGCAGCGGTGTCACAGCAGCGTCACAGGACGACGACCTCGACCCGCTGGAACTCCTTGAGCTCCGTGTAGCCCGTCGTGGCCATCGCGCGGCGCAGGGCACCGACGAGGTTCATGGTGCCGTCGGCGACGCGGGAGGGACCGAAGAGGACCTCCTCGAGCGTGCCGACCGTCGGGAACTCGACGCGCTGGCCGCGGGGCAGCAGCGGGTGCCACGCCTCGGCGCCCCAGTGGAAGCCGCGGCCGGGCGCGTCGGAGGCCCGGGCGAAGGGCGACCCGACCATCACGGCGTCGGCGCCGCAGGCGATGGCCTTCGCCAGGTCGCCCGACGTGCCGATCGAGCCGTCGGCGATGACGTGCACGTAGCGCCCGCCCGACTCGTCGAGGTAGTCGCGGCGGGCCGCGGCGACGTCGGCGAGCGCCGACGCCATCGGCACCGCGAGACCGAGCACGGAACGCGTCGTGTGCGCCGCCCCGCCGCCGAAGCCCACGAGCACGCCCGCCGCGCCGGTGCGCATGAGGTGCAGCGCCGCCTGGTAGGTCGCGCAGCCGCCCACGATGACGGGCACGTCGAGCTCGTAGATGAACTCCTTGAGGTTGAGCGGCTCCGCCTGGCTGGAGACGTGCTCGGCGCTCACCGTGGTGCCGCGGATGACGAACATGTCGACGCCCGCGTCGACGACGGTGGCGGCGAACTCCTTGGTGCGCTGCGGCGAGAGGGAGCCGGCGACGGTGACGCCGGCGTCGCGCATCTGGTTGAGCCGCGCGGTGATGAGCTCGGCCCGCACCGGCTCGGCGTAGATCTCCTGCAGCCGGGCGGTCGCCGCCGTGCCCTGCAGGCCCGCGACCTCCTCGAGCAGCGGGGTGGGGTCGTCGTAGCGCGTCCACAGGCCCTCGAGGTCGAGCACGCCCAGGCCGCCGGCGCGGCCGAGCGCGATCGCGGTCTCGGGGCTCATCACCGAGTCCATCGGGGCGGCGACGACCGGGATCTCGAAGCGGTAGGCGTCGATCTGCCAGGCGACGCTGACCTCCTCCGGGTCGCGCGTGCGGCGGGACGGCACGATGGCGATGTCGTCGAAGGCGTAGGCCCGGCGAGCGCGCTTGGCGCGGCCGATCTCGATCTCGGTCACGGGCCCCAGCCTAGTTGCCGGGACCCCCGCGCCCTCAGCGGGCGTTGTAGTTCGGCGCCTCGGCGACCATCTGGATGTCGTGGGGGTGGCTCTCCTTGAGCGAGGCCGACGTGATGCGCACGAAGCGGCCCTTCTGCTGCAGCTCCGGCACGGTGCGGGCACCGATGTAGAACATCGACTGGCTCAGGCCGCCGATGAGCTGGTGCGCGACCGCCGCGAGCGGGCCGCGGTAGGCGACCTGGCCCTCGACGCCCTCGGGCACGATCTTGTCGTCGCTGGCGACCTCGGCCTGGAAGTAGCGGTCCTTGGAGTAGGACTTCTTGCCGCGGCTGCTCATGGCGGCCAGCGAGCCCATCCCCCGGTACGCCTTGTACTGCTTGCCGTTGACGAACACGAGCTCGCCCGGCGACTCCTCGCAGCCGGCGAGCAGCGAGCCGATCATCACGCTCTCCGCCCCCGCGACGATCGCCTTCGCGATGTCGCCGGACTGCTGCAGGCCGCCGTCGGCGATGACGGGCACGCCCGTCGGGCCGCAGGCCAGCGAGGCCTCGTGGACGGCGGTGATCTGCGGGACGCCGGCGCCGGTGACGACGCGGGTCGTGCAGATCGAGCCGGGGCCGAAGCCGACCTTGACCGCGTCGGCCCCGGCGTCGACGAACGCCTGGGCGCCCTCGCGGGTCGCGACGTTGCCGCCGATCACCTGCACGTGGCGGGTCGCGGGGTCGGCCTTGAGGCGCTGCACCATCTCCAGCAGCATCCGCACGTGGCCGTGGGCGGTGTCGGCGACGAGCACGTCGACGCCGGCCTCGATCAGGGTCGTGGCGCGCTCCCAGGCGTCGCCGAAGTAGCCGATCGCCGCCCCGACGAGCAGGCGGCCGTCCGCGTCGTACGACGCGTCGGGGAACTGCTCGGACTTCACGAAGTCCTTCACCGTGATGAGACCGGCGAGACGGCCGGCGTCGTCGACCAGCGGCAGGCGCTCGCGCTTGTGCTTGCGCAGCAGCGCCGTGGCGTCGTCGCGGCTGATGCCGACCGGACCCGTGATGAGCGGCATCGGCGTCATCATCTCGTCGACCTTCGTGGTCGCCCACTCCGCCACCGGTGTGAAGCGCAGGTCGCGGTTGGTGATGATGCCGAGCAGGCGGTCGTCGGCGTCGACGACCGGGAGCCCGGAGACGCGGTACTCCCCGCAGATGCGGTCGAGCTCCTCCAGCGTCGCGTCGGGCCCGATCGTGACGGGGTTGGAGATGATGCCCGTCTGGGTGCGCTTGACCAGGTCCACCTGGTAGGCCTGGTCGGTCACCGAGAGGTTGCGGTGGAGGATGCCGATGCCGCCCTGGCGGGCCATCGCGATCGCCATCCGCGACTCGGTCACCGTGTCCATCGCCGCCGAGACGAGCGGCGCCTTCAGCGAGATCTCCCGCGTCAGGCGCGACGTCGTGTCGATGTCGGCCGGGGCGAGGTCGGAGTACCCCGGCAGCAGGAGCACGTCGTCGTACGTGAGACCGAGGGCGGCGAACTTGTCGGGGATCTCCACCCCCGCATCGTACGCCGCGCGACGCCGCCGCCCGCGCCCCGGTCAGCGGGCGAGCGGCTTGAGCTGGTGCACCGGGATGCGCACCGTCAGGGTGTCCGCGGCCATCCGGATCCGGCCCCGCAGGCCGGCCGCCAGCACCATCGGGAGCACCGCCTGGTTGTCCGCGCGGGTGGCGACGAGGATCTCCTCGACCCCCTCCGCCGCGGCCAGCCGGGCGACGTCGACGAGCAGCCGCGTGCCGATCCCGCGTCGCTGCCAGGCCGGGTCGACCTCCAGGTCGACCTCGCGCAGACCGGACACGTCGCGCGGCGGGCGGATCTCGGCGTACCCCACGACCGCGCCGTCCACCTCCGCACGCACGGCGAGCCCCACGACGCCGTACGACGGGGTGGTCCCCCCACCGAGCCGGCGGCTGCCCGAGCCCAGCACGGTGGGCGCCCGGCCCAGGACGTCGGAGACCAGGTCGGCCATCGCCGCCCCGCGGGCGTGCTCGGTCGGGGTGAACGGCGCGCGCCGCCGGATCTGCACCGCGACGTCGCCGACCGTCAGCTCCATCAGGTCGCCGGCGGGGGCCGCCTCGCCGGGCACGTCGGCCTCGGCGTCGAAGAGCCGCGCGACCACCTCGGGGAAGCGGGCCGGGCGGGCGATGACGGCGCGCGCCGCCTGCACGTAGCGGGTGGGCTGGTCGACCAGCGCCGCCTCGGTGCAGGGGGTGCCGACCACGCCCGTGCCGCCGGCCGTCTCCAGGAGCCGTACGACGTGCCCCTCCGTCCACCCGTCGGGGGTGCGGACCACCAGCTCGTCCGTCACGCCCTCGGTGCCCGGGAAGACCTGGACCCCGAGGATGTTCACCCCCGCCGCGCCGCACTCCCGCGCGAGCGCGGCGAGCGCGCCCGGTCGGTCCGGCAGCGTCGCGCGCACCCTCCACAGCATGGGCCCGAGCGTGCCCGGCCCGTGTTGCGCGGCGGGCACCGCCGTGTTGCGGCAGTGCAACGGCCCCCGCCCCCCGGAGGGGACGAGGGCCGCGCGTGCTGCGGAGGGAGCCGGGGCTCAGTGCCCGTGGCCGTGGCCGTGACCGGCCGCGGCGGGCTCCTCTTCCTCGGGCTTGTCGACGACGAGGGTCTCGGTCGTCAGCAGCATGCCGGCGATCGAGGTCGCGTTGACGAGCGCCGAGCGGGTGACCTTGACCGGGTCGAGGACGCCCTGGGCGACGAGGTCGCCGTACTCGCCGGTGGCGGCGTTGTAGCCGTTGCCGACGCCGAGCTCGCGGACCTTGGAGACCACGACGTAGCCCTGCTCGCCACCGTTCTCGGCGATCCAGCGCAGCGGCTCGTCGGCGGCCTTGCGCACGATGCGCACGCCGACGGCCTCGTCACCGGTGAGGCCGAGGTCGCCGTCGAGGGCGGAGACGGCGTGGATGATCGCCGAGCCACCGCCGGCGACGATGCCCTCCTCGATCGCGGCGCGCGTCGCGGAGACGGCGTCCTCGATGCGGTGCTTCTTCTCCTTCAGCTCCACCTCGGTGGCGGCGCCGACCTTGATGACGCAGACGCCGCCGGCCAGCTTGGCCAGGCGCTCCTGCAGCTTCTCGCGGTCCCAGTCGGAGTCGGTGCTGTCGATCTCGGCCTTGATCTGGTTGACCCGGCCCTCGACGGCGGAGGAGTCACCGGCGCCGTCGACGATCGTCGTGTTGTCCTTCGTCACGACGACGCGGCGGGCCTGGCCGAGCACCTCGAGGCCGACCTGGTCGAGCTTGAGCCCGACCTCGGGGGCCACGACCTGGCCGCCGGTCAGCACCGCGATGTCCTGCATCATCGCCTTGCGGCGGTCGCCGAACGCGGGGCTCTTGACCGCGACGGCGTTGAACGTGCCGCGGATCTTGTTGACGACCAGCGTGGAGAGCGCCTCGCCCTCGACGTCCTCGGCGAGGATGAAGAGCGGCTTGCCGGCGGCGATGACCTTCTCCAGCAGCGGGAGCAGCTCGGAGACGGCCGAGATCTTCCCCTGGTGCAGCAGGATGTACGGGTCGTCGAGGACCGCCTCCATGCGCTCGGGGTCGGTCACGAAGTACTGGCTGATGTAGCCCTTGTCGAACTGCATGCCCTCCGTGAAGTCCAGCTCGGTGCCGAGCGTGTTGGACTCCTCGACGGTGATGACGCCGTCCTTGCCGACCTTGTCGAAGGCCTCGGCGAGCAGCTCGCCGATGTGGGCGTCGCGCGAGGAGATCGTGGCGACGGAGGCCATGTCCTCCTTGGACTCGACCTCGCGGGCCGAGGAGCGCAGGGCGTCGCCGACGGCCGCGGCCGCCAGGTCCATGCCGCGCTTGAGACCCATCGGGTTCGTGCCGGCGGCCACGGCGCGCAGGCCCTCGTGCACCATCGCCTGGGCGAGGACGGTCGCGGTCGTCGTGCCGTCACCGGCGACGTCGTTCGTCTTGGTCGCGACCTCCTTGGTGAGCTGCGCACCCAGGTTCTCGAACGGGTCGTCGAGCTCGATCTCACGGGCGACGGTCACGCCGTCGTTCGTGATCGTGGGGGCGCCCCACTTCTTGTCGAGGACGACGTAGCGGCCCTTCGGGCCGAGCGTCACCTTGACGGCGTTGGCGAGCGCGTCGACGCCGCGCTCGAGGGAGCGACGAGCGTTCTCGTCGAACTCCAGGATCTTGGGCATGGGCTCTCCTCAGACTGGGGGGTGGAACAGGTCGAGCCGTGCGCCCCGGAGCGCGCTCAGCGGCTCACGGGGCGCACGGCCCTAGGAGTTCAGGAGACGACGGCGAGGACGTCGCGGCCCGAGAGGATGAGGTACTCCTGGCCGGCGTACTTGACCTCGGTGCCGCCGTACTTGCTGTAGATGACCTTGTCGCCGACCGCGATGTCGAGCGGGATGCGCTCGTCGCCGTCCTCGTTCCAGCGACCCGGGCCCACCGCCAGGACCTCGCCCTCCTGGGGCTTCTCCTTGGCGGTGTCGGGGATGACGAGACCGGACGCCGTGGTCTGCTCGGCGTCGAGCGGCTTGACGACGATGCGGTCCTCGAGGGGCTTGATGTTGACCGACACGATGTCGACCTCCACTTTCCGTGCGGATCCGAAAGATCGGGAGGCGGGTGCCTCCCGTCAGGGCGTTGGTCGTCGCCGGTCCGGGCACGCCGTCGCGGGGGTCGCGCCGTTACGTCGACGATTGGCACACTCACCAGGAGAGTGCCAGCGCCGACGTTAGCACTCCACTCCGGTGAGTGCCAGGAGCAGGGTCAGGTCAGCGGGACGTCGCCCGCCCAGGTGAGGGTGAACGCGTCGGGCACGCCGGCGGGGTCCCCGGTGCGCACCTCGCGCACGGGCGTGCGGGCCGCGACGTCGAGCCGCACGGTCGTCGCGTCCTGCGGGACGTCGACCACGACGACGCCCACCGACGCCACGGGCTCCGTCGGGGGCCGGTAGGCCGCCGGCGCGACGGGCTCCTCCCCCGCGACGCCCACCCGGATGTCGGGGCGGGCCTCGTAGAGGCTCCACGACCGGCTCCCGATCGTCACCGACCGGTACCCGTCCTCGAGCTCCCCCGCGACGTACAGGTCGAGCGGCAGCACCGCCCACGTCCGTCCCGCGGGCGCCCACCCGAGCCCCGTGACGTACGGCTCCCGGTAGGCCGCGACGACCGACAGGTCACCGTCGAGCGGGTCGGTGGGCGTGCCGGGGAGCAGGAACGCGAAGTCGGTGCCCGTGCTGCCCGGCAGCACGGCCACCGGCGCGGTCCGCTCGTCGGAGCGGTCGTAGTCGTCGTACGCCGCGAAGCGGCCCGGGTCGCTCAGCTCCAGGCGTCCCCGCGCGACCTCGACGACCTGCTCCTCGCCGTCCCAGCCGACGGCCAGTCCCAGGTCCACCGTCCGGTCCGCGGGCACGGCGACGTGGAACCACGCGCCGTCGGGCTGTGACCGGGGCACGGCCGGCTCCCCCACCCGGAGCGGGTGCCGCTCGCCGTCGACGAGCAGGGTGAGCGTGGGGGACGGCGCCGTGTCGGGGGTGACGGTCACCGGCGCGCCCTGGTAGACGCCCAGCGCCGGTCGCTGCGTCCACTCCGTCCACTGCCAGCTCACCGGCAGCCACGTCCCGTCCTCGGGCGCCGGGACGCCGGGCTGCTCGGTGCCGGTGGCGTCGGGCAGCCGCGCGACCGTGTCCCCGATCCGCAGCACCGCCGCCCCGCCGGGCAGCTGCACCGCGACCTGGTCGGTCGCGGTGGGCACCTCGTCCTCCGCGTACGACGTCGGGTCGACCACCGCGCCGACCCGGGCCGGTGTGGGGCCCTCGCCGGTCGTGCGCACGAGCACGACCACCAGGACGGCGGCGACCAGGACCACGAGCGCCACGCCCACCAGCACTGCGCGCCGGCCCCGCAGGGCGCTCACGACCGGTCCTCCGCCGGCGGCGCGACGGCGGGTCCCACCGGCACCTCGACGTCGACGCGCAGGTCCGGCGGCGCCGCGAGCTCGCCCACCGACCCGACGTCGTAGGTCTGGCGCAGGCGCACCGCGACCTCGTCGGCGGACCGCGGACGCGTGCCGGGGTCGGCGAAGACGTAGGTGGCGCCGGTGAGGTCGGTGCCGGCGAACTGGTCCGTGGTGTCCTGGTAGCCCGGCCGGACGGCGAGCGGCGCCTCCCCGGCCAGCTCCACCTCGGAGGCCGTGATGCGGCCGACGACCCAGGCCCGCTCCGCGGACCCGTCGACCGGGCCGGCGTCGGTGGCGACCATGTGGGTGCTCAGCCCCACGAGCCACCACGTCTCCCCCGGGTCCGCCCAGCCGGTCTCGGCGGTCCACGGCGTCGTGCGCACGGTGCCGAGGGTGCAGAGCAGCGCGCCGTCGCCGAGCGTCGCCGGGGGCAGCACGTCGAGGTCCGGGCAGGGCTGCGGGAACCACGCGGCCGGGGCGTCGTCGTACAGCAGCGCCGCGTCACCCGCCTCGACCCGGCCCGTCCAGGGGTCGAGCACCTGGGTCACGCCGTCGGCGGTGACGTCGAGCCGCACGCCCGCCACGTCGAGGTCGCCCGGGACGCCGACGACCGCCGCACCACCCTCGACCAGGTCGGGGAACCGGCCCGTGCCGTCCGGCTCGAGGGAGTCGGCCGCGAGCACCACGCTCTCCTCGCCGTCGGCGCGCAGCACGAGCTCGAGCGGGGGCGGCGGCCCGGTCAGGGAGACCTCGTCCGGGCCGCGCAGCCGCCAGCTGACCGCGACGAACGAGCCGTCGCCGTCGGTGTCCTGCAGCGGCTCGTCGAGCACCGACGTCATCCGCACCTCCAGGGTGCCGTTCGGGACCCGCACCTCGCTGCTGACGCCGTCGACCCACGCGGGCTCGACGGGCTGCACCCGCCCCACGCCCTCGTCCGCGCCGCACCCGGCGAGTACCGCGGCGAGCACCAGCGCCGCACCCGTCGTCCGCGCCCCGTCCCGCACCACGTCCCGCACCCCGCACCGGCCTCTCGGTCCTGCTCCCCCGCCCGCAGCGCCGTGCCGCGACCGGCCGGGGGTGTGCCCCGTCACCCGGCCCGCGAAACGGCGCCTGGGAGGATGGCTGGTCGTGGACCTCGCGACGTTCTCCTGGCTGCTGACGCCCGACGGCCGCACGCTGCTGGAGGTGGCGGGGCGGGCCTGGGCCGACGCCGACGGCGACCCGGTGCGTGCGGCGGCCGCGGTCCGCCGTACCGAGCCCGACCCGGAGCGCTCCGCGGCCGCCCTGACGCAGGTGGGCCTGCGGGTGCGGGGCGTGGCGAAGTTCGGCGAGGACGCGCTGCGGATGTTCTTCACCCCCGACGGGCTCGAGCAGGCCACGCGCCGCCGGGTGGGCGACCACCGGGCCGCGCGGCTGGCCGCCGCGCAGGTGCCGTCGGTGGTCGACCTGGGCTGCGGCATCGGCGGCGACCTCACCGCGCTGGCCCGGGCGGGTCTCGTGGCGGCGGGCGTCGACCTGGACCCGGTGCGCGTCGCGGTCGCCGCGGCCAACCTCGACGCCCTCGGCCTCGACGGGGCGACCACCGTCGCCGACGTCACGAGCCTGCCGCTCGACGGCTTCGGGGTCGCGCTCCTCGACCCGGCCCGGCGCGACGGGCGCGGCCGGGTCTTCGACGCCGAGGGGTGGACGCCGTCGTGGGCGTTCACCACGCGCCTCCTGACGACGCGGCCGACGGTCGCGAAGCTGGCGCCGGGGCTGCCCCACGACCTCGTGCCGGACGACGTCGAGGCGGAGTGGGTGAGCGACCGGGGCGAGGTGAAGGAGGCCGTGCTCTGGTCGCCGCACCTGGCCGTCTCGCGCCGACGCGCCACGGTGCTGCGCGACGGGGGCCTGGCGAGCATGACGGAGGAGGACGACCCGTACGCCGGGGCTCCCCGCCCGGTGCGGGCGGTCGGCCGCTACCTCCACGAGCCCGACGGCGCCGTCATCCGGGCGGGGCTCGTGACGGCGGTGGCGGGCGTCGTCGGGGGCGGGCTCCTCGACGAGCGGATCGCCTACGTCACCACCGACGAGGCGGTGCGCTCGCCGTTCGCCACGGCGTACGAGGTGCTCGAGGAGATCCCCTACCGCGAGAAGGCGCTGCGCGCCGCCCTGCGCGAGCGGGGCGTCGGCCGCCTCACCATCAAGAAGCGCGGCGTCGACGTCGTGCCCGAGCAGCTGCGCAAGCGGCTGGCGCTGCGGGGCGACGCCGAGGCGACCCTCGTCATGACCCGCGTGGCCGGGGAGGGCACCGCACTGCTGGTCCGCCCCCTCTGACGCCTCCCCCGGTCCTCGGCCTAGCGCGCGGCCGCCCGCTCGGCGAGCCGTCGGCGCACCTCCCGCTTGAGCACCTTGTGGGTCGGGCCCAGCGGCAGGTCGTCGACGAGCACGACGCGGCGCGGGTACTTGTGGCGCCCCAGCCGCTCCCGTGCCCACTCCACGAGCGCGTCGGCGTCGACCGCCCCGGGAGCGGTCGGCACCACGACAGCGACGACCTCCTCGCCCACCTGCTCGTCGGGCACACCGACGACGGCGACCTGCGCGACCCCGTCGTGGCGGGCCAGCACCTCCTCGACCTCGCGGGGGTACACGTTGAACCCGCTGCGGATGACGAGGTCCTTCGTGCGGTCGACGATGGAGACGAAGCCCTCCGCGTCCTTGACCCCCACGTCGCCGGTGCGGAACCAGCCGTCCACGACGGCGCCCGCGGTCGCGGCCGGGTCGTCGAGGTAGCCGGCGAACACGTTGTGGCCGCGGACGACGACCTCGCCCCGCTCCCCCGGCGGCAGCAGCACGATGCGCTCCGTCGTCTCCACGTCGGCGACCTCGACGTCGACGCCCCAGATCGCGTGGCCCACGGTGCCGGGCCGCGCCCCGAACGCGCGCTGGTTCACCGTGGCCGACGGTGAGGTCTCCGAGAGGCCGTAGCCCTCGTAGATCGACGTGGCGAAGGTGGCCTCGAACTGCTCGAGCACGGCCACGGGCAGCGAGGCGCCGCCGGAGACGCAGTCCCGCAGCCGGGGCAGCTCGGGGGCGTCCCGCGCGGCCGCGAGCAGCTGGATGAACATCGTCGGCACCCCGAAGAACAGGGTGGCCCGGTGCCGCACCATCGTCGCGAGCGCCTCGGCCGGGTCGAAGCGCGGCTGCAGCACGAGGGTCGCCCCCACGCGGAACGTGGTGTTGAGCGAGACCGACTGGCCGAACGTGTGGAAGAGCGGCAGGGAGCCCATGACGACGTCGTCGGAGCGCACCGGGTTCGCGTCGAACGCGTTGACGGTCGCGTTGAGCACGAGGTTGAGGTGCGTGAGGACGGCGCCCTTGGGCCGCCCCGTCGTACCGCTCGTGTAGAAGACGACGGCCGTGTCGTCGGGCGCGCGGGTGGCGTAGGTCGGGAGCGCCCGCGCCCCGTCGGCGAACCCCGACAGCGGGTGCGCCGGCACGCCCGCCGCCGCGGCCGCCGCCCGCGCCACGCCGGTGAGCGCCTCGTGGTGCACGAGGAGGCGGGCCCCCGAGTGCCGCACCAGGTGGGTCGCCTCCTCCGCCTGCAGGAGGGTCGGCACCGGCACGACGACGGCGCCCGCGGCGAGGATGCCGTAGTAGGCGACCACGAACTCGGTCACGTTGGGCGCCAGGAGGGCCACCCTGTCCCCGGGCGCGACGCCACGGGCGTAGAGCGCCCCCGCGAAGGTCCGGGCGTCGCGCCAGAGCTCCTCGTACGTCGTGCGGCGCTCGCCCTCGACCACGGCGACGTGGCGGGGCCGGCGCCGGGCGGGCTCGGCGAGCACCGCGGCCAGGGACAGGGTGGAGGTCATCTCAGCCCACCGGCTCCACGTCGGGGATGCCGCTCTCCGGCGGGGCGTCGCCCGCCGCGGACTCGTCCTCGGTGACCTCCGCGTCGCCGAGGTCGCTGGTCAGCACCGGCGTCAGCGGCTGGCCGACACCGCCCTCGAGCTGCACGACGCGCATGCCGGACAGGCCCAGGTGGCTGTCGGCCGAGTAGCGGAAGGGCGCCAGGCCCGGGCCCTCGAAGTCGCCGCCGGCCTCCTCGATCGCCGCGACGACGCCCTCACGGGTCAGGTCGTCGCCAGCGGCCTGCAGGGCCTGGACGAGGGTGTAGGCCTGCGACATGCCGTAGATGCGGTAGTTGGTGAGCGGCTCGCCCTCCTCGCCGTACTCGTCCCAGACCCGCTGCCACAGCTGGACCCACGGGTCCTCGGGGGCGTCGACGCCCGGGATGTACTCGGTCGTGATGACCCCGTCGAGCAGGCTGGCGCCGTCGGCGACGGCACCCTCGGAGAACGTGGCGAGCAGCGAGCCGACGAGCGAGGGGTCGGAGCCCACGTTGGTGTACATCCACTGCGGGTCGAACCCGAGGCGCAGCGCGACCAGCTGCGACAGCGCCGTGAACGACGGCACGCTGAACCCGATGACCAGGTCGACGTCCGCGGCCTGCAGCTGCGCCAGCTGGGGCGCGATGTCGGTGTTGCTCGGCGTGTAGGAGACGACCTCGACGATCTGGTCGTCGATGAACTCCCGCACGCCCGCCTCGCCGTCGGCGCCCAGGTCGTCGTCCTGCAGCAGCAGGCCGACCCGCGCGTCCGGCATGTTCTCCGCGATCCACTGGCCCATGACCTTGCCCTCGATCACGTAGTCGGGCTGCCAGCCGAAGGTCATCGGGTACTCCTCCGGCGTCTCGCCCCACTGCCGCGAGCCCGAGGACACGAACAGGTCCGGCACGCCCTCGTCGTTGAGGAAGTCGATCGCCGCGCCGTGCGTGGGCGTGCCCAGCCCGCCGACCATGCCGAAGATCTCGTCGGAGAGCACGAGCTCGTTCGTCACCTGCGTCGTGTTCGTCGGGTTGTAGGCGTCGTCCTTGGCCACGAACTCGATCTCGCGACCGCCCACGCCGCCCTCGGCGTTGACGAAGTCGTAGAACGCCTGGTGGCCGCTCGGGATCTCGCTGTAGCCGGGCGCCGCGACGCCGGTCAGCGGGAAGTGGCCGCCCACCTTGATGGTGTCGTCGGTGACGCCGACGCGGTCGGCCGGGGACTCGGCGTCGTCGCGGTCCTGGCCGGCGCCGCAGGCCGTGGCGAGCGCGCAGGTCAGGACGGTCGCCGTCGCCGCCGCGGTGCGGCGGCGCCAACGGTCGGCGGTGGTGCGGGGGGTGCTGGGGCTCATGCTCGTCCTGCCTTGTCGGTCGGGTGGGTCGGGTGGGTCGGGTCGGAGGGGCGGGTCGGGTCGGAGGTGCGGGTCGTCGCCGGTACGGCGGGCGCCGCGGGGCCGGCGGCCGCGCGCCGGCGCAGCCGCCAGCCCTGCAGGGTGCCGACGAGCCCGGCGGGGGCCAGGAGGATGACGAGGATCATCACGACGCCGTACACGAGCGGGGCCAGCTCGGCGGACTGCACGTCGTCGAGGCCGAGGTCGCTGCCGATGCCGGTGACGACCTGGGGCAGGAACGTGAGCAGCGCCGCGCCGATGAGGGCGCCGGCGAGGCTGCCGAGCCCGCCGAGCACGACGGCCGTGAGCAGCGTCAGCGACAGCGTGAGGGTGAAGCCGCTGGGGGCGGTGAGGCGCACGACCATCGCCATGAGGGCGCCGGCCAGGCCGGCGGTCGCGGCGCTGACGACGAAGGCGACGACGCGGGCGCGGGTCAGGGAGATGCCGGCGAGCTCGGCGGCGACCTCGTGGTCGCGCACGGCCCGCCAGGTGCGCCCGACGCGGCTCTGCGACAGGTTCGCCAGCAGCACGAGCACGACGATGAGCACGAACCACGACAGGTAGGCGACGAACCGCCCGCGGGACGGGTCGACGGCGGTGAGGAAGAACAGCAGGTCGGCGAACCAGGCCGGCGGCTCCGGCACCCGCACGGACAGGCCCTGCTCCCCGCCCAGCGTGTCCCCGAAGTAGATGGCGAGACCCGGTACGGCGACCGCGAGCGCCAGGGTGGCCCCGGCGAGGTACGGGCCGTGGAGCCGCGCCGCCGCCAGGCCGACCACGAGGCCCACCAGGCTGGCGACCGCGGTGGCGGCGAGCAGCACGACGGCGAGCGGCGCGGCGGGCTCGACGTCGCCGAGGAAGAGGGCGGCGGTGTAGGCGCCGATGGCCATGAAGGCGCCGTGCCCCAGCGACAGCTGGCCGTTGAGGCCGGTGAGCACGGTGAGGCCGGCCGCGGCGATGCCGAGGTAGGCCATGGCGGCCAGCTGGCCGGCGCGGAAGTCGTCGACGGCGGTCAGCACGGCGAGGGCCACGGCGCCGCCGACGAGGGCGACGAGCAGGTGGCGCAGCAGCGGCGAGGAGCCGAGGCGAGGTCGCAGGGCGGGCACGGCTCAGACCCTCCGGTGGGCGGTCGTGGCGAAGAGCCCCGAGGGCTTCACCAGGAGGACGGCGACGAGGATCAGCAGGGCGGCCATCGCCACGAGCTCGGAGCCCAGGTAGCCGCTGACGAAGCTCAGGCACAGACCCAGCAGCACGCCGCCGGCGACGGCGCCGCCGGGGCTGTCGAGGCCGCCGAGGACCGCGGCGACGAAGCCGTACACCACGACCGCGTCCATGTAGCCGGGGTGGACGAGACCGCCACCGGCGATGAGGAGGCCGGCCAGCGAGCCGACCACCGCGGCGAGCGCCCACCCGAGGGTGAGCATGCGTCCGACCCGCACGCCCAGCAGGCGGGCCACCTCGGGGCTGTGCGCCGAGGCGCGCATCCGCAGGCCGACGTCGGTGAAGCGGAAGAGCAGCACGAGCAGGCCCATGACGACCACGACGGCGAGGATGGTGAAGATCCCGAACCCGGTCAGCGCCACGGTCGTGCCGCCCACCTCGATGCCGCGCACGCCGAAGGGTGCGGGGAAGGAGCGGTAGCGCGAGCCGAAGACGAGGGCCGCCACGGAGTGCAGGACGATGAAGAGGCCGAGGGTGAGGATGACCGCGTTGAGGTCGCCCTTCCCCTCGACCGGTCGCACCAGCACGCGCTCCACCACGGCGCCGAGCACCAGGCCCGCCAGCAGGGCGGCCACGAAGCCGAGCCAGAACGAGTGGCCCGCCTCGATGATGACGAGGGCGATGTAGGTGGTGAGCATCGCCATCGGCGCCTGGGCGAAGTTCACCACCCGGGTGGAGCGCCAGATCATGACGAGCGCGAGCGCGAACGCGGCGTAGACCGCGCCGAGCACGAGACCCGTGAGGGTCGTGGTGAGCAGCTGTTGCACCGGGGGTCCCCTGTCGGTGGCGAGGTGGGGCGGGTGGACGGGTGGGGCTGGTGGTCGGGCGTCAGAACCCGAGGTAGGCGTGCCGCAGCTGGTCGTCGTCGACGAGGGTGTCCGCGGCCTGCTGCACGACGAGGCGCCCGAGGTTGAGGACGATGCCGACGTCGGCGATCCCCAGCGCGCTCCGCGCGTTCTGCTCGACGAGGAGCACGCTCAGGCCGGTGCTGCTGACCAGGTCGCGCAGGAGGGCGAAGATCTGGGCCACGACGCGCGGCGCCAGGCCGAGCGACGGCTCGTCGAGCAGCAGGATGCGCGGCTCGGCGAGCAGCGCGCGGCCGATGACGAGCATCTGGCGCTCGCCGCCCGAGAGGGTGTCGGCGACCTGGTGGCGGCGCTGGCCGAGCACCGGGAAGAGCTCGGTGACCCGGTCGACGTCGAAACGGCGCTCGCCCCCGCTGGGGGCGCCGAGCGCGCCGAGGCGCAGGTTCTCCTCCACGGTCAGCTCGGTGATGACGCCGCGGCCCTCGGGCACGTGGGCCAGGCCGGTGCGGGTCATCTCCTCCACCGGGGTGCGGAGCAGGTCGGTCGAGCCGAGCCGGGCGCTGCCGGCCGTCGGGCGCACGAGTCCCGACAGCGTGCGCAGGAGGGTCGTCTTGCCTGCTCCGTTGGCGCCGAGGACGGCGGTGATCTGCCCGTCCGCCGCGTCGAAGCTGACCCCGTCCAGGGCCTTGACCGCGCCGTACGACGCGCTGAGGTCACGCACCTCCAGCACGGCTCAGTCCTCCGCGCCGAGGTAGGCGGCCAGCACGGCCGGCTCGTCGCGCACCTCGGCCGGCGTGCCCCGGGCGATGACGCGCCCGAAGTCCAGCACGACGACCTGGTCGCAGACGCTCATCACCAGGTCCATGTGGTGCTCGACCAGCATCACGGCCATGCGGTCCGACAGCGCGCGGATGCGGTCACCGAGGGCGGCCATCTCCTCGTCCGACAGCCCGCTGGCGGGCTCGTCGAGGAGCAGCAGCTCCGGCTCGGCGACGAGCGCGCGGGCGAGCGCGACTTGCTTGCGCACGGCGTAGGGCAGGCTCGGCGGGTAGCGGTGGGCGTGGGCGGCGACCCCGAGCTCGTCGAGCACCGCCATCGCCCGCTCGCGCAGCGCGCGCTCCTCCCGGCTCGAGCGGGGCAGCGCGAGGAGCCCGGACAGGAAGCCGGCCCGGGCGTGGCGGTCGGCCCCGACCACGACGTTGTCGAGCACCGTCATCCGGTCGAAGAGCCCCAGGCCCTGCAGGGTGCGACCGATGCCCATCCCGGCGAGGTCGTGGGGCCGCAGGCGGCGCACCTCACGGCCCTGCCAGGCGAGCGCGCCGCCGTCGGGGCGCACCAGGCCGCAGGCCACGTTGAACAGCGTGGTCTTCCCGGCACCGTTGGGTCCGATCACCCCCAGCACCTGGCCCGGCGCGACGGAGAGCCCGACGCCGTCGAGCGCGGTGAGGCCACCGAAGGTCACCGTCACGTCCCGCAGGGCGAAGAGCTCCGCAGTGCCGGGGGCACCGCCGGCGGGGGCACCGGCGGCGGGGCCGCCGCGCGCGGCCGGGACGGCGCTGGGCAACGGGCTGGGGGTCGTCACTGCGGCTGGCTCCTGGGGTCGGACGGCGTGGTGCAGATCACTGTCGCCGGGCCGCGGGCCACGAGATATGGGCAAGGTGCACGAAGCGGGCTGTGCGCGGCGCCCCGAGAAGGGGCGAGGAGACCCGTGGCACTGTGCATCCGTGAGAGCCTGTGACTCGTGTCACAGACTGCGACGACCCCTGCCCTGCCACCCGTGCCCCGGTGGCAGGCCACGCACGACGAGGCGACGGCGCGCCGCATCGAGTGCGCGTGGACGGCCCTGCTGCCGCGGGCCGACGCCATCGCCGACACCATCTCGGCCACGATCTTCGCCCGCGACCCGGACTGGTACGCCAAGGCCGACGAGCGGCTGCGGGCCGACGTCCGCCAGAACACGCGCGAGCACATCCGCTCGGGCCTCGTGGCGCTCGCCGGCCGCAAGAGCTCGGGCACGCGCACCACGGACGTGTGGCGGGAGACGGGCCGGCGCCGCGCCCGGCAGCGGGTGCAGCTCGAGCTGGTGCTCAACTCGTACACGCTGGGCGCCCGCCTGCTGTGGGAGGCGATGCTCGACCTGGCCGGCTCCGGGCACCCCGACATCGACGACCAGGTGCTCGTCGTCGCCGGCCAGCAGCTGTGGCACAACCTCGACATCCAGAACGCCGTGCTCATCGACGCCTACCGCCGCGAGAGCGCCCGGATGGAGCGCCGCGACCTCCAGCGCCAGCAGGGCTACCTCGACGGCCTCGTCGACGGGCGCGGCGCGGACCACGCCTTCGCCACCGAGTCGGCCGCGGCCCTCGGCATCGCGGCGGACGAGCCGATCGCCTGCGTCGTCGCCCCCTTCGACGGGCCCCTCGACGAGCCCCTGACCGCGCCCGACGACCGCCTGGAGCGGTCGGGACGGACCTCGCACTGGCACGTCCGGGGCGGGCAGGTCTTCGGGCTCGTGCCCATGGGCGGTCTCGGCACGGCCCAGCTCGTGGAGATCCTCCGCCCCGCGGCCACCGGGCGCGTCGGCGTGGCGTCGAGCCCCGAGGGCATCGGCGGGTTCGCCACGGCGTACCAGCTCGCGGCCCGGGCCGCGCAGACCGTGCCGCGGGGGGCGACGGCGGTCGTCCTCGTCGACGACCGCCTCCCCGAGGTGCTGCTCGCGGGCAGCCCCGAGGTCACGGCGCTGCTCGTCGAGCGGTCGGTGGCGCCCCTGCTCGCCCAGTCACCGCACCAGGCGCGGGTGCTGCTCGACACCCTCGCCGTGCTGCTCGACTGCAACGTCTCGCCCAGCCGGGCCGCGGAGCAGCTCTACTGCCACCGCAACACGGTGATCTACCGGCTCAAGCAGATCGAGCAGCTGACGGGCCGCGACCTGCACGACCCGCGCCAGCGGCTGCTGCTCACCCTCGGGCTGACGGCGATCGGCCACACCGGTCCGGACCGGCCCGCGGCCGACCGGTGACCCGCCGGGTCACCCCAGGCGCGTCCCGGGCGGGTCGAGGTCGGCCAGGCGCGCGACGACGGCCCGGTGGCGCTCCGGGCTGCCCAGCGCGAGCTGGTCGGACTTGGCGCGCTTGAGCAGCAGGTGGGCAGGGTGCTCCCAGGTCATCGCGAGGCCGGCGTGCAGCTGCACCATCTCCTCCGCCACCCGCACGGCCGTGTCGGAGCAGGCGGCCGCCGCGACGGCGGTGACGAGCGCCTGCTCGAGGTCGTCGTCGACGTCGGCGAGGGTGCCCACCGCGAACGCGGCCGCGGCACCCATGGACTCGACGTCGACGTAGACGTCGGCCAACCGGTGCTTGAGGGCCTGGAAACCGCCCAGCACCCGGCCGAACTGCCGGCGCTGCTGCAGGTAGGCCACGGTGTCGACCAGGCAGCGCCGGGCGAGGCCGACCTGCTCGGCGGCGAGCACCGCCGTACCGGCCCGCAGGCCCGCCCGCAGCGCGTCGCGCGCGTCGGTCGCGACGACGGGCGCGGCCGCGAGGGCCGCCGCGTCGACGGTGACGTCGGCGAGCTGGCGGGTCATGTCGAGGGAGACGACCGGCTCGACGGTGACGCCGTCACCCACGGGCACCGCCCGCAGCTCGAGCGCGTCGCCGGCGCCGGTCGGCACGAGCAGCACGTGGGCCTCGAGCGCCCCGGCGACGGAGCGCACCACGACGCGGGCCCCGACCGCCGGCACACGCCCCTCCGGCGCGGTCGTCCACGGTACGACGAGGCTCGCCGTCACCTGCCCGCCCGCGAGGTCGGCCAGCAGGCGGTCGGCCTCCGACGTCCCGGCGTGGGCGAGCACGGTCGTCGCGACGACCGCGCTGGTCACGAAGGGCACGGGGGCGACGGCGGCGGCGAGCTCCTCGGCGACGGCCGCCGCCTCCCGCAGGGAGGCACCGTGCCCGCCACGGTCCTCGTCGACGAGCAGCCCGGCGAGGCCCAGGTCGACGCCGACGGCGCGCCACAGGGGCGCGACGAGGGACCGGTCGCCGTCGTAGCAGGCCGTGACGGCCCCGACGGGGCACCGGTCGGCGAGCAGGTCGCGCACGGCCGCGCGGAGGTCGGAGACGACCTCGGAGTCGAGCAGGTCCGGGACGGCGTGGGTGGTCATCGCGGGATCTCCTTCCACGGCACGTCCTTGTCGACCCGGGGCTCCCCGGGCAGTCCGAGCACCCGCTCGGCGACGATGTTGCGCAGGATCTCCGAGGTGCCGCCCTCGATGGAGTTGCCCTTGGCGCGCAGGTAGCGGTAGCCGGCGTCGCGGCCGGTGAAGTCGACCCGGTCGGGGCGCACCAGGGTCCAGTCGGAGTAGCGCAGGCCGTCGTCGCCGAGGAGCTCGACCTCGAGCCCGGAGAGCTGCTGGGCGAGGCGCGCGAAGACGAGTTTCATCGCCGCCCCCTCGGGCCCGAGCTGGCCGCGGGCCAGCTTCTGCTGCAGCCGCAGCCCGGCGGCGCGGGCGACCTCGGCGTCGACCCAGTGCCGCACGAGCCGGTCGTGCAGGCCGGGCGTGCGCGCCTCGGGGTGGGCGCGCCAGGTCTCGGCGACCCGGCCCACCATGCCGCTCTCCCGCGCGGGCGACCCGGCGCCGATCGCGACGCGCTCGTGGTCGAGGGTGGCCGTCGCGACGCGCCAGCCCTCCCCCACCTCGCCCAGCCGGTGGGCGTCGGGGATGCGGACGCCGGTGAGGAACACCTCGTTGAACTCGGCCTCGCCGGTGAGCTGGCGCAGCGGGCGGACCTCGACGCCGGGGTCGGTCATGTCGCACAGGAAGTAGGTCAGCCCGCGGTGCTTCGGCACGTCCGGGTCGGTGCGGGCCACGAGGATCGCGAACCGGGCCGTGTGGGCGCCCGAGGTCCACAACTTCTGGCCGTCGACCACCCACGTGTCGCCGTCGAGCACCGCCCGGGTGCCGAGCGCGGCGAGGTCGGAGCCGGCGCCCGGCTCCGAGAACAGCTGGCACCACGTCTCCTCCCCCGTCCACAGCGGGCGCAGGAAGCGGTCCTGCTGCTCGGGGGTGCCGAAGGCGAGGATCGTGGGGGCGGCCATGCCGAGGCCGATGCCGTTGCGGTGGGGCGCGTTGTCGGGCGCGCCGGCGGCGGCGAACGCCTCCTCGACCACCGGTTGCAGGGCCCGGGGCAGCCCCAGCCCGCCGCGACCCGGCGGGAAGTGCACCCACGCCAGCCCCGCGTCGTACCGGGCCCGGAGGTGGTCGAGGCGCTCGGTCGTGGCGGGGTCGTGCTCGGCGAGGAACGCGGCGACCCGCTCGCGCAGCTCGGCGGCGGCGCTCACGCCGGCTGCCCCGCGGCGGCGCGGCGGTCGGCCTGGCGGCGCAGCTCGTGGCGGGCCAGGGCCTGCTTGTGCACCTCGTCGGGGCCGTCGGCGAAGCGCAGCGTGCGGATGCCGGCGTACGACGCCGCGAGGGGGAAGTCCTGCGACAGCCCGCCCGCGCCGTGCACCTGGATGGCCTTGTCGAGGATCCACTGCACGGTCGACGGCGTCGCGATCTTGATCGCCTGGATCTCGGTGTGGGCGCCGCGGTTGCCGACGGTGTCCATGAGCCACGCCGCCTTGAGGACCAGCAGGCGCAGCTGCTCGAGGCGCACCCGGGACTCGGCGATCCAGTCGCGCACGACGCCCTGCTCCGACAGCGAGCGTCCGAACGCCACGCGGCCGTCGGCGCGGGCGCACATCAGCTCGATGGCGCGCTCGGCGACGCCGATGGAGCGCATGCAGTGGTGGATGCGGCCCGGGCCGAGCCGGGCCTGGGCGATCGCGAAGCCCTGGCCCTCCTCGCCCACCAGGTTCGCGCGGGGCACCCGGACGTCGTGGAAGACGATCTCGGCGTGCCCGCCGTGGTCGCGGTCGTCGTACCCGAAGACCTCCATCGGCCGGACGATCTCGACGCCCGGGGTGTCGCGGGGCACCAGGATCATCGACTGCTGGCGGTGGCGGTCGGCGTTAGGGTCGGTCTTGCCCATGACGATGAGCAACTCGGCCTGCGGGTTCATCGCGCCCGTGATCCACCACTTCCGCCCACTCACGACGTACTCGTCGCCGTCGCGGACGATGCGCGTCGCGATGTTGGTCGCGTCGGACGAGGCGACGTCGGGCTCGGTCATGGCGAACGCCGAACGGATCTCGGCGTCGAGCAGCGGGCGCAGCCACCGCTCCTGCTGCTCGGGGCTGCCGAACATCGACAGCACCTCCATGTTGCCGGTGTCCGGGGCGGAACAGTTGAGCGCCGCCGGGCCCAGGCGGGGGGCGCGTCCGGTGAGCTCGGCGAGCGGCGCGTACTGCAGGTTCGTCACCCCCGGCCCGTGCTCGCCGGGGAGGAACAGGTTCCACAGCCCCCGGCGCCGTGCCTCGGCACGCAGCTCGTCGAAGACCGGCACCGTGGACCAGGCCCACGGGTCCTCGAGCGCGTCGAGCTCGGCGGTGAACCGGGCGTCGGCGGGCTCGACGTGGGTGGTCAGCAGGTCGTCCAGCGAGGAGAGCAGCTCCTCGGTGCGGGCGTCGTGGCGGAAGTCCATCGTGGTGTCCTCGCTCGGGGCCGGTGCTGGGGTGGGCGGTGCTGGGACGGGCGCTGGTCAGGGGCGTGCGGGCAGGGCGGCGAGCCCCATCTCCAGGAGGGGTACGACGACCGCGCCGACGTCGGCGAAGCCGTCGCCGACGGTCTGGCCGTGCTGGTGCCGGAAGTGGATGCCCTCGAGGATCACGGCGAGCTTGAACGCGGCGAGCCCGAGGTGGACGTCGAGGGCGCGCAGGTCGGTGTCCCGCGCGGCGGCGTAGCGCTCGAGGATCGCGTCCTCGTCGAGGAAGCCGGGCGCGCGGCCGGCGTCGGCGACGGCGCCCGGGGCGACCTCGGCGAGGCGGCCGTAGAGGACCATCAGGGCGACGTCGGTGAGCGTGTCGCCCAGCGTGGCCATCTCCCAGTCGATGACGGCCGCCACGGCACCGGTGTCGTCGACGAGCGCGTTGTCGAGGCGGTAGTCGCCGTGCACGATGCCCGGGCGGGTGCCCGCGGCCGCCGCCTCGACGGCGCCCTCGAGGCGCCGCTGGAGCTCGTCGGCCGCCGGGAGGTCGCGCGAGCGGGAGCGCTCCAGCTGCGTCGACCACCGGCGTACCTGGCGCACGAGGAAGCCCTCGGGGCGCCCGAAGTCGCCGAGACCGACCTCCTCGGGCGCCACGGCGTGGAGCGCGGCGAGGGTGTCGACGAGCCCCTCGCTGATCCGCCGGGTGCGCTCGGGGCCGAGGGGGGCGAGCTGGTCGGCGGTCCGGTACGGCGTGCCCGCGACGTCGGCCATGACGTAGAAGGGGGCGCCGAGCACCGTGTCGTCGCTGCACAGCGCGTACGTCGCGGGGACCGGCACCGTCGTCGGCGCCAGGGCGGTCATCACCCGGTGCTCGCGCGCCATGTCGTGGGCGGTGGCCAGCACGTGGCCCAGGGGCGGGCGGCGCACGATCCACGTGCGGGCGCCGTCGCCGACGCGGTAGGTCAGGTTGGACTTGCCCCCGGCGATGAGGGAGCCGCGCAGGTCGCCGGCCAGCTCGGTGGCGGGGTCGGTGGTGAGGGTGGCGCGCCACCAGGCGGTGAGCGCGGCGGGGTCGAGACCCGGGACGTCGGTGTCGGTCATCGGGGCGCCGTCACCCGACCAGGATGCTGACGACCTCGGCCACGCAGGCGGGCTTCGCGCCGCCCTCGATCTCCACCGTGACCCGCGTCGTGAGCTGGTGGCCGCCGCCGCCGGGCTCGAGCGCGAGGATCTCGACGCCGGCGCGCACCCGCGAGCCGACCGGCACGGGCGCCGGGAACCGCACCTTGTTGCTGCCGTAGTTCACGCCCATGCGCAGGCCGGTGACCGTGTAGACCTGCTGGCCGAGCATCGGCACCAGCGACAGGGTCAGGTAGCCGTGGGCGATGGTGCCGCCGAACGGGCCGGCGGCGGCCCGCTCGGGGTCGACGTGGATCCACTGGTGGTCGCCGGTGGCCTCCGCGAACGTGTCGACCTGCTGCTGGGTCACGGTGTGCCAGCCGGAGTGGCCGAGGTGGGTGCCGACGAGCTCGCGCACCCCGGCGACGCCGTCGACGATGCGCGGCCCGGCTGCTGACCCGGGAGCGGACTCAGGCACGGGGGCCGCCGGCGACGTAGAGCACCTGGCCGGAGACGAAGCCGGCGCCCTCGCTGGCGAAGAACGACACGGCGTGGGCGATGTCGTCGGGGCGGCCGGTGCGCGCGACGGGGATCTGGGAGGCGGCGGCCTGCTTGAACTCCTCGAAGTCCATGCCGACCCGGGCCGCGGTGGCCGCGGTCATGTCGGTCTCGATGAAGCCCGGGGCGATGGCGTTGGCGGTCACGCCGTACCGACCCAGCTCGATCGCCAGGGTCTTCGTCAGCCCCTGGATGCCGGCCTTGGCGGCGGAGTAGTTCGCCTGGCCGCGGTTGCCGAGGGCGGAGGTGCTCGACAGGTTGACGATGCGGCCGAAGCCGGCCTCGCGCATCGGCGCGGCGACGGCCCGCGACAGCAGGAACGCCCCCCGCAGGTGCACCGCGACGACCGAGTCCCAGTCGTCCGCGGACATCTTCAGCAGCACGTTGTCGCGGATGATGCCGGCGTTGTTGACGAGCATGGTCGGCGCGCCGAGCGCCTCGGTGACGCGCCGGACGGCCTCGGTGACGCCCTCCTCGTCGGTGACGTCCACGCCGACGGCGAGCCCCCGGCCCCCGGCGGCCTCGATCTCGGCGACCACCGCGCCGCAGGCGGCCTCGTCGAGGTCGAGCACGGCGACGGCGTGGCCGTCGGTGGCGAGGCGGCGGGCGACCGCGGCCCCGATGCCGCGGGCGGCGCCGGTGACGATCGCGACGCGCTGGGTGTCGTTCACGGGGGGTCCTCCAGGGTGCTGGGTGGGGTGGGGTGGCACGGCGATGGGGTGGGTGGGTGGCGCGGGCGGGCGTCAGGCCCGGTGGCCGCCGGCCTCGAGCGCCTGCTGGAGCCGGTTCATCTGCCCCAGCCAGCGGTCGGTGTCGCGGGCGCGGCCGACGTAGTAGTCCGCGACCTGCGGGTGCGGCAGCACGAGGAACCGGTCGTCGGCGAAGGAGGCCCACAGCGCCTCGGCCACCTCCTCCGGGGCCAGCGCCTCGTCGCGGGTCAGCAGCTCCTTGAGCGGGCCGGACTCCTCGAGCATGCGCGTGCGCACGCCCTGGGGGCAGATGGCCTGCACGACCACGCCGCGGTGGCGGTAGGTCGCCGACAGCCACTCCGCGAAGGCGACGGCGCCGTGCTTCGTGACCGAGTACGTCGGGCTCCCCAGCATGGTGAGCAGGCCCGCCGCGGAGGCCGTGACGACGAACCGGCCGCGACCGCGCTCGAGCCAGCCGGGCACGAGCAGCCGCGCGGCCCGCACGTGGGCGAGGACGTTGACGTCCTGGGCCAGCGTCCACGCCGCGTCGTCGGCGTCGAGGCCGTGACCCGCCTCGATTCCGGCGTTGCCGCACCACACGTCGATCGGGCCGAGGACGGCCTCGGCGCCTGCGACGACCGCCTCGACCCCGGCCGCGGTGGCCAGGTCCCCCGCGACGGCACCCTCGGCTCCGACCTCGGTGGCGACCTGCTCGGTCGCCGCCGGGTCGCGGTCGCTGACGACGACGCGCAGGCCGCCGGCGACGAGCCGGGCGGCGAGCGCCCGGCCGATGCCGCCGGCCGCGCCGGTGACGACCGCGGTGCTCCCGACGGGGGCGCTGAACGCCTCGCTGACGGGGGTGCCGTCGGCCATCGTCACGAGAGGCGCTCCAGCACCATCGCCATGCCCTGGCCACCGCCGACGCACATCGACTCGACGCCGAACTGCTTGTCGTGGTGCTGCAGGGAGTTGATGAGGGTGCTCGTGATGCGCGCGCCCGTCATCCCGAAGGGGTGACCGAGCGCGATGGCGCCGCCGTTGACGTTGAGCTTGTCGACGTCGATGCCGATCTGCTGCGCGGAGCCGAGCGCCTGCACGGCGAACGCCTCGTTGATCTCGAACAGGTCGATGTCACCCAGCTGCATCCCGGCGTGGCGCAGGGCTGCGGGGATGGCCTCGACGGGCCCGAGGCCCATGATCTCCGGCGAGAGGCCGGTGACCGCGGTCGAGACGATGCGCGCCAGCGGCGTGAGCCCCAGTTCCTTCGCCTTCGTGTCGCTCATGACGACGAGCGCCGCGGCGCCGTCGTTGAGCGGGCAGGCGTTGCCGGCCGTCACGGTGCCGTCGGGACGGAAGACCGGCTTGAGGCCGCTGACGGCCTCGTACGTCGTGCCCGCCCGCGGCCCGTCGTCGCTCGACACGACGCTGCCGTCGGGCAGCGTGACCGGGGTGATGTCCTTCGCCCAGAACCCGTCGGCGATGGCCTTCTCGGTGAGGTTCTGGCTGCGGACCGCGAACCGGTCCTGCTCCTCGCGCGTCATGCCGATCGCCTCCGCCACGTTCTCGGCGGTCTGGCCCATCGCGATGTAGAGGTCGGGCAGCTCGCCGCTCTCGCGCGGGTCGGTCCACGACTCGCCGCCCCCCTCGGCGCGGCGCGCGGTGCGGGCCACGGCGTCGGCGAAGACGGGGTTCTGCGCGGCGTCGATGTCGGAGAACCCGGCACCGAAGCGGCTCACCGTCTCGACGCCGGCGGAGAGGAAGACGTCGCCCTCGCCGGCCTTGATGGCGTGGAACGCCATGCGGGTGGTCTGCAGGCTCGAGGAGCAGTAGCGGTTGACGGTGACGCCCGGCAGGTGGTCCATGCCGCCGAGCACCGCGACGGCGCGGGCCAGGTTGAACCCGGACTCGCCCGCGGGCTGACCCACGCCGAGGGCGATGTCGACGATGTCGCGGCGGTCGAGCTCGGGCACCTTGGCCAGGGCGGCCTCGACCATCTGCAGCGCGAGGTCGTCGGGGCGCATGCCCTTGAGGGAACCCTTGCCCGCGCGGCCCATGGGCGAGCGGGCGGCGGAGACGATCACGGCTTCGGGCATGGGGACCTCTTCTGCGTCGGGGCGCGCACGGGTCGCGACCGGGGGTGACTAAGCGCTTGCTTAGTGCGAGCATGGGACAGGACGCGACCCGCGTCAACCCCTCCCGAGAGGATGTGCCGGTGGACGAGACCGAGACGGCCCCGAGCCCCAGCCGCGCCGACAGCTCGCGGTCCCGGCTCGTCGAGGCGGCCGTGCGGGCCTTCGCCGAGAAGGGGTTCCACGGCACGACGACGCGCGACATCGCCACCGGGGCCCAGATGAGCCCGGCCGCCCTCTACGTGCACCACCGCTCCAAGGAGGAGCTGCTCTTCGTCATCTCGCGCGAGGGCCACCTGGCCACGCTCGAGCTGCTGCGGCGGGCGCGTGCCGCCGACCCGGACCCCGCCGAGCAGCTGCGGCAGGCGGTGCGCGACTTCGCGGTCCACCACGCCCGCGGGCACACGCGGGCCCGGATCGTGAACTACGAGCTGGCGGCGCTGAGCGAGCCGCACCTCGCGGAGATCAACGGGCTGCGGCGCGCCATCGACGCCGAGCTGCGCGGCATCGTCGTCGACGGGGTGGCGACCGGACGGTTCGCCTGCCCCGACCCGCGCATCGCCGCGGCGGCCGTGCTGTCGATGGGCATCGACCTGGCGCGGTGGTACCGCGAGGGCGGCGGGTGGAGCCCCGAGGACGTCGGCGAGCGGTACGCCGAGATCGCGCTGCGGATCGTCGGGGCCTGATCGGGCCCGAGCCCGTCGGTCGGTCGTGGCGAGCTCAGCCCGCCCGGCCCCGGCGCACGACGGTGCGGGCGAGGATGCCGAGGGTGGCCTTGAGGCTCTGCTCGGGGATGAGCGGGAAGATCGCCTTCCACTCCGGCCGCGCGGCCGACCAGTCGTAGAAGCTGGTCACGAGCGTGCGCTCGCGACCGTCGGCGCCGGGCTCGACCGGTTCCAGGCGGTAGCCGTAGACGTGCCCGATCGGCGGCCTGACGCGCCCGACGATGCTCCAGGAGACCTCGCGGTCGGGCACGAGCGACTCGATGACGACCGTGACGTCGTACTCGTGCAGGTCGGGGATGTCGCCCAGGGCGTCGCGGTCCATGTGGACGACGAAGCTGTCCCCCACCGCGCACGGCCGCTCACCGGTGGCGTCCATGAGCATGCCGGAGGCGTCGATGTCGACGTGGCCCTGCGGGTCGGTGAGCAGGTCGTAGACGGCGGCAGGCGGCGCCGCCACGACGCGCTGGACCTCGATGCGCTCGGCGGACGCCTGCTGGTCGCTCTCGCTCACGCCCCCGAGAGTACGGCGGGCCCGACGGTCGCGGGGCGCGCGACGTGCGCGACGAGGCAGGGGTCGACCTCGACCTCCTCGACGCCGAGGGGCAGCAGCATCGCCTGCAGGGCGCCGAGGGACATCTCGACGGCGGGCGTCGCCGTACCCATCGCGGCCTCGAGCGCGCGGCGACCGCTGAAGGCCAGGCCGACGCGGCCCACGCCGTCGACGCGGGCGGTGCGCAGGACGAGGGCGCCGCAGCGGGTGGTGCGGACGGGGACGAGGTACTCGCGGTTCACGGCCCCAGCCTCCGCCCGGCCGCGCGCCCCGGGGAGGGGGCAGGCCGTCAGGGAACGGCACCGCCCCGTCAGGATCCGGTCAAGGACCCGACGGTCTCAGCCGAGGGCGGCCTTCTCGGCCGCGATGGTGGTGTCGTCGCCGTGGCCGGTGTGCACGACCGTGCCGTCGGGCAGCGCGAAGAGCTTCGCGCGGATCGACGCCTCGATCGTGGGGCGGTCGGAGAACGAGCGGCCGGTGGCGCCCGGCCCGCCGTTGAACAGGGTGTCGCCGGTGAAGACGGCGCCCAGCTCGGGGGCGTAGAGGCACACCGCGCCCGGGGCGTGGCCCGGCGTGTGGAGCACCTGCAGCGTGGTGCCCCCGACCGCGATCTCCTGGCCGTCGCTGAGGTCGACGTCCCACAGCTCGTCGGTGTGGGTGAGCTCCCAGAGGGGGCGGTCGTCGGGGTGCAGCAGGATCGGCGCCGTGACGCGCTCGCGCAGGGCGGGCGCGACGCGGACGTGGTCGTCGTGGGCGTGGGTGCACACGATCGCCTTGACCTTCCGGTCCCCCACGATGCCCAGGATCGCGTCCACGTCGTGCGGGGCGTCGATGACGACGCACTCGGCGTCGTCACCCACGACCCAGACGTTGTTGTCGACGTCGAACGTCTCGCCGTCGAGCGAGAACGTGCCGGCGACGACGCCGTGGTCGATGCGGGCGGCCATCAGAGCACCACGACCGAGCGCAGCACGTCGCCCTGGTGCATCCGCTCGAAGGCGGCCTCGACGCCGTCGATGGCGATCTCCTCGGTGACGAACGCGTCGAGGTCGAGACGGCCCTGGCGGTAGAGGTCGACCAGCATCGGGAAGTCGCGACTCGGCAGGCAGTCGCCGTACCAGCTCGACTTCAGCGACCCACCGCGACCGAACACGTCGATCAGCGGGATCTCGGGGATGGTCATGTCGGGCGTGGGGACGCCGACGAGGACGACGGTGCCGGCGAGGTCACGTGCGTAGAACGCCTGCTTCCACGTCTCGGGGCGACCGACCGCGTCGATGACGACGTCGGCGCCGTCGGCGCCCCGGTGGCCCGCGGCCGCGCCGGCGATGGCCTTGATGGCCTCGACCGCGTCGGTCTCCGAAGAATTCACCGTGTGGGTGGCGCCCAGCTTCGTCGCCGCCTCGAGCTTCCCCGCGTCGATGTCGACCGCGATGATCGTGCCCGCGCCGGCCAGCGCCGCGCCCGCGATCGCCGCGACGCCGACGCCACCGCAGCCGATGACGGCCACGACGTCGCCGCGCGACACGTTGCCCGTGTTCATCGCCGCACCGATGCCGGCCATGACGCCGCAGCCCAGCAGGCCCACGGCCGCCGGCCGTGCCTCGGGGTCGACCTTCGTGCACTGCCCGGCCGCGACGAGGGTCTTCTCGGCGAACGCGCCGATGCCCAGCGCCGGCGACAGCGGGGTGCCGTCGGCCAGCGTCATCTTCTGGGTCGCGTTGTGCGTGGCGAAGCAGTACTGCGGCTCCCCCCGGTCGCACGCGCGACAGTCACCGCACACCGCGCGCCAGTTGAGGACCACGAAGTCGCCCGGGGCGACCGTCGTGACGCCCTCGCCGACCGCCTCGACGACGCCGGCCGCCTCGTGGCCCAGCAGGAAGGGGAACTCGTCGTTGATGCCGCCCTCGCGGTAGTGCAGGTCCGTGTGGCACACCCCGCAGGCCTGCACCTGCACCAGCGCCTCACCCGGCCCCGGGTCCGGCACCAGGATCGTCTCCAGGCTCACCGGCTCGCCCTTGGCCTTCGCCACGACCGCCTTGACCTCGTGCATCAGCGTCTCCCTCTTCCCGGGCCGGGGCCCGTACGTCGTCTCGCCCGCCAACGTATCGCCCCGGACCGACGACCTCAGACCAGGACGCTGGTGACGGGCTGGGAGGAGTCGGCCGGCAGGTCCAGCGCGGAGGGCGTGCGGCCGCGGGCGACCATCTCTGAGCCGAGCGCCGCGACCATGGCGCCGTTGTCGGTGCACAGGCCCGGGCGCGGGATGCGGACGCGGACACCCACGCGCTCGGCACGCTCGACGACCATCGCGCGCAGCCGGGTGTTGGCGGCCACACCGCCGCCGACGAGGAGGTCCTCGACGCCCTCGGAGGTGGCGGCGTCGAGCGCCTTGCGCACGAGGACGTCGCAGACGGCCTCCTGGAAGCTCGCGGCCACGTCGGCGACGGGCACGGTCTCCCCCGCCCGCTCGCGCGCCTCGACCCAGCGGGCGACGGCGGTCTTGAGGCCGGAGAACGAGAAGTCGAAGCGGTGCCGCTCGAGGTCGCGCCGCGCGCTGAGGCCGCGGGGGAAGTCGATGGTCACCTCACCCGAACCCGCGGCCCGGTCGATGTGCGGCCCGCCCGGGAACGGCAGGCCGAGCAGGCGGGCGACCTTGTCGAACGCCTCCCCCGCGGCGTCGTCGATGGTGGCGCCCATCGGGTCGACGCCGAGCGTCAGGTCGGTGACCCGCAGCAGGCTGGAGTGACCGCCGGAGACCAGCATGGCGATGCAGGGCTCGGGGAGCGGACCGTGCTCGAGCTGGTCGACGGCGACGTGCGCTGCGAGGTGGTTGACGCCGTACAGGGGCTTGCCGAGGCCGAGCGCGAGGGCCTTGGCGCTGGCGACGCCGACGAGCAGCGCGCCGGCGAGCCCGGGGCCGCTCGTCACGGCGACGGCGTCGAGGTCGCGCAGCCGCACGCCGGCGGTCGCGCAGGCCCGCTCGATCGTCGGCACCATCGCCTCGAGGTGGGCCCGGCTCGCGACCTCGGGCACGACGCCGCCGAAGCGGGCGTGCTCGTCGACGCTCGTGGCGACCGCGTCGGCGAGCAGGGTCGTGCCCCGCACGATGCCGACGCCCGTCTCGTCGCACGAGGTCTCGATGCCGAGGACGAGGGGTTCGTTGCTCACCGGAGCCATTGTTCCAGAGGTCGCCGGCGTCAGCAGAGGTCGGCGTCGACCGTGCGCGGCACCGCGATCATCAGCCGGGCCTCCGCCGACGAGACGACGTGGGTGCCTGCGTGGTCGACGAGGAAGCCGAGCCCGTGCGGGGTCGACCAGACGTAGCGGCCCGGTCCCGTCTGGCGGGAGCGGTAACCGGCGTGCGTCTTCCACCGGTGGTGCCGGCGGCCGAGGGGGCCGCTGTTGTGGGTGCCCGTCTGCGCGCGCCCCGGTGGGCCCGTGTCGTCGTACGGCGTGGGGTGGTCGAGGTCGACCGCCCGGCTGGTGGAGGTCGCGTAGGGCCAGTAGTCGCCACCGGTGACGAGGTGGACGCGCTCCCGGAGCGACTCCGGGTGCTCGTAGGCGGTGGTGCGGACCCGGTCCGCCAGGTCGATGACGGGCCGGACCGTCACCTCCGCCCCGGCGAGCAGCCCCTGCAGGGCGGTGAGGGTGCGGGGGCCCAGCTGCTCGACCCGCGTCACGCCCGTCTCGCCGAGCAGCACCGCCTCGTGCAGGTGGACGTAGAGCGTCGACCGCGGGCGCAGGGCGCTCCAGTCCGTGGTGCGGAGCGCGTCGAGGAGGTCGGCGGGGAACGCGGTGGCCCGGGACGGCTCGTCCCTGGCCTGCGTGTCGGCGTCCCCCGCCTCGGCTCGCGTCTCGGCCTTCGCCTCGGACTCCACCAGCAGCTGCAGCAGCTCGGCGGGTCGGGCGAGGTAGCCGAGCGCCACGGCCCGCAGCTCGTCCGCTCCCGCGTCGGGGTGCTGCGGCGCGAGGATCTCCGCCGTCCGCGTGACGGTCGCGTCGACCCAGGCGGCGTCGCCCGCGTCGATCCGGGCGATCAGCGTCCGCAGCCCGTGCTCGTCGCTGCGGCCCAGACCGACGTAGCGCCGACGGCGCTCCTCCTCGGCGCGGGCCTCGTGCAGGTCGGGGTCGGCCTCGACCACCTTCGCCTCGGCGACGGCGATCACCCGGCCGCCGGCCTCGGTGGCGATCATCCGGGCGATCGCGGCGTCGACCACCCCGACGCGGTCGAGCGGCAGGTGGCGGGACATGCGGGCGACCCGGCGCGCGACGTACACCTCCGCCGTCCCCGTCCGCAGCACCGCCCAGGTGCGGGGCAGCCGGTGCTGCAGGTCGAGCACGTCGGCCAGCGCGTTCACCGTCGCCGTGACCCCGGTGCCGCGGGCCAGGGCGATCTCGCCCAGCGCGTGGTCCTGCACCCGCGGGGTGCCCTCGCCACCCACGGGCACGAGCGGGTTGCCGCGGCGCGCCGACTCCCCCGAGTGCAGCGCCGCCCACGCGGCCAGCAGCTCCAGGTCGCGCACCTCGGCGAGCCGACGATCGCGCACCGCAGCGGACGCCGCAGCGAGCAGCTCCGCCGGGACCAGGTCGTCGAACATGTGTTCGATTCTACGCCGGGCGCGAGATCCGGGCAACGGTCCGTCCCCAGCCTTTGGGCACTCGGCCCACCTGCACGACAGGACTCACCTCGAGCACCGCCGAGCCCGCTGCTGGTGCACACGCGTCGGCTCCTCGCCGGAGGGAGAGAGCGCCGCGTCGGGAAGGCCGCGGCCGGCAGTGGCAGACCAGCGCCGCTCACCCGAGCCGCCACCGGCCAGCCGGCCGCGGGACCACGCGCCGGCCGGCGCCTGCGGGACTACAGCTCCCGCTGCAGCACCAGCGCGTCGGAGCCGTCGCGGTAGTACCGCGGCCGACGGTGGATCTCGGCGAACCCGGCGTGCGCGTAGAACGCCACCGCCCCCGCGTTGCCCGCGGCCACCTCGAGCAGCAGGCGCTCGGCGCCCGCCTGGCGAGCGACGTCGAGCACCGCGGCGAGGAGCGCCGTGGCCACACCGGTACGCCGCGCCTCGGGTGCCACCCCGATGCGGAGCAGGTCGGCGACGTCGCCCGCGACGCCCAGGACGGCGTACCCGACGACCGGTCCGGCCGAGGGCGTGCCCGGTCCACCGGCCGGCGGCGCGGCCACCACCACGGTGCGCCCCGGGCCGGTGAGCTCCTCGGCGACGAGGTCGGCGCTCCACGCGTCGACCCCGAAGAGGGCGGCCTCGAGGGCGACCAGCCGGGAGACGTCGGCGGGCCGGGCGATCCGCAGCGCCGGGGGCTCGCCCGCGCTCACCGGTCGGCGGCGGCGACGGCGTCGGGGCGCCGCAGGTAGAGCGGCTCGGGGTCGAGCAGCTCCACCCGCTCGCCCGCGACCGCCCGCGCGAGCCAGCCGGCGTCGGGCTCGGTGGGCCCGACGGACCGCGGGAAGGCCTCGGGGTAGAGCAGCGCGCCGGCCCCGACGACCGGCACGTCGGACGCCACGTCGGCGGGCCGGGCCACGACGGGACCCTCGCGGCGGGTGCCGTCGGCGTCGTACGACGCCAGGTAGACCTCCTTGCGCCGCGCGTCCGTGGCGACGAGGAACGGCTCGCCCACCGCGCCGGTGGCCACGGCCTCGACGGCGAGCGCGTCGAGGGTGCACACGCCGTACGTCGGGAGCTCGAGCACGTGCGCCAGCGTGCGGGCGGTCACCAGCCCGACCCGCAGGCCGGTGAAGGGGCCCGGGCCCACCCCGACGACGAGCGCCGTGAGGTCGAACCGGTCGACGCCGGCCTGCGCGAGGCAGGACGCGACGAGCGGCGCGAGCTGCTCCCCGTGCTTCATGGGGCGCTCGGCGACGCCGGCGGCGAGGACGGTGTCGGTGTCCGCGTCGTAGACCGCCGCGCAGACCCGGGGCGTGGCGGTGTCGAAGGCGAGCAGCACGCGGGCGAGCCTAGACGAGCACGCCGGCCCAGCGCGGGCCGACGCCGCGCACGCGGACGACGCGGGGGTCGGCGACCTCGGCCCCCTCGGCCCCCACGGCCCCGTCGCCGCCCTCCGCGCGCTCGATCACGACCTCGAGGCGCTCGTCGGCGAGCTGCTCGGCCAGACCGGCGCCCCACTCGACGACGGTGACGGCCTCGTCCAGCGAGGCGTCGAGGTCGAGGTCGTCGAGCTCGGCCGCGCCCCCGAGGCGGTAGGCGTCCACGTGCACGAGGTCCGGCCCGCCGACGGTCGAGGGGTGCACCCGCGCGATGACGAAGGTCGGCGACGTGACGTCGCCGCGCACGCCGAGGCCGGCACCGAGGCCCTGGGTGAAGGTGGTCTTCCCGGCCCCCAGCCCCCCGGTGAGCACGAGCAGGTCGCCCGCCCGCAGCACCGCGGCCAGCCGCCGGCCGAGCGCCCGCATGGCGTCGGCGTCGGGCACCTCGTGGACCGACGCCACACCGCTCGCCCCGCCGCTCACCGGGCACCCCCCGCGGGGCGGACGAGCTCGACGTACGGCGCGGGCCGACCTGACTCGACGAAGCCGTGCGCCTCCCAGAACGCCAGCGAGCGGGGCAGCTCCGGACGGGCGAGGACGGCGAGCGTGCGGTCGCCGGCGTGCGCGACGACGGCCTCGACCATGCGCGACCCGACCCCGTGGGCCTGCCACCCGGGCAGCACCCCGAAGCGGCGCACCCACACCAGCCCCCGCACCGGGTCGGGGTCGAGGAGCAGGGCACCGACCGCCTCGCCGGCGCCGTCGGGGCCGGTCGCCTCGGCCAGCATCCCGCCCGCGGGGCGCAGGGCGGCGGCCAGCGACGCGGGCGTCTCGGCGAGCGCGTCCGCCGGCGGGTCGAGCGCCGGACGGGCCGCGAACGCGGCGCGCACCACGGCGTGGACCCGCGCGGCCTCCCCGGGACCCACGAGCCGCACGGCCAGGGTGCCTGCGACGGGTACGACGGGTGCGGCGGGCACGGCGGGACCGGCGGGAGCGGCGGGAGCGGCGGGAGCGGCGGGAGCGACGTCAGCCACGGGAGGCCGCCTCCAGGAGGTCGTCGAGGGCCTCGTTCACGCGCTCGTGCCGCTCGAGGATGACCATGTGCCCCGCGTCGTCGAGCTCGAGCAGGCGCGACCCGGCGATGTGGGCGTGCAGCTTGCGGCTGTGGCCGATGGAGGTGAGCTTGTCGGCGGTGCCGCAGACGATCGTCGTGGGGACGGACTCGAGCGCCTCGACGACCGCGAACTTGTCGAGGGTGCCGAACGCCGGGAAGAACTCGGCGAGCACCTCGAAGGAGGTGCGGCTGAGCATCCGGTCGACGAAGCGGACGTAGCTCTCGGGCACCTCGCTGCCGAACGCGTAGCGCTCGGTGGCCACCAGTGCGACGGCCCGCCCGGCGCGCCGGAAGCCGTCGACCACCCGGTGGCCCCGCGCCAGCGCGGCGACCGCGCGCACGGCGAGCTGGCCGCCGATGGTGCGGGGCAGCACGGGCACCAGCACGCGGCTCGGGTCGAGGCCGCCCGCGGTGGTGGAGACGAGACCGACGCCCACGACGCGGTCGCCGAACATCTCCGGGTGCTCCTCGGCCAGGGCGATGACCGTCATGCCGCCCATCGAGTGGCCCACGAGCACGACGGGGCCCTCGGGCACCACGTGGTCGAGCACCGTCCGCAGGTCGCGGCCGAGCTGCTCGATCGTGGCGTTCTCCCGGCTCGACCGGCCCGAGCGTCCGTGCGAGCGCTGGTCGTAGAAGACGGTGCGCACCTGGCCCCGGTAGGCGGCCCGCTGGAAGTGCCAGCAGTCGAGGTCGAGGGCGTAGCCGTGGACGAACACGACCGTCGGGAGCACGCCGCCCGTCACCCCGGCCGGCGCCGCCTCGGGCTCGTCGACCTCGACGTGCAGCGCGACGCCGTCGTCGGCCACGACCGTCACGGCGGGCGAGCGCAGCGACCCCAGCTCGACCTCGTCGCCGGCGCCGCGGCGTCCGATGACCTTGCGCCGGTGCGCGACCCCGGCCGCGGCGGCACCGGCCAGTGCGGCACCCGTCGCACCGGCGGCCAGCGCCCACAGCGCCCGCCGGCCGGCCCGGCCCTCGTGCGACCCGTCAGCCACGACGTACCCCCTCGCTGTCGACGTGGACCCGCCGTGCTCGCCCGCGCATGCGGGTGACGACCTCGTAGTCGATCGTGCCGCAGGCCCGCGCCCACTCCAGCGCGGTCGGCTCGCCGGCGGTGCCCGGGCCGAGCAGCACGACGGGGGTGCCGGGCGGCAGCAGCTCGCCGTCGAGGTCGACGACGAACTGGTCCATGCAGACGCGGCCCCGCACCGGCCGGCGGCGGCCCGCGACCAGCACCTCCGCGGCCTGCTCCGGGCCCACGCCGGCAGCGGCGTGCCGGGGGACGCCGTCGCCGTACCCCAGCGGGACGAGCCCCACCGTCGTCGCCCGGTCGGCGACCCAGGTGTGGCCGTAGGAGACACCGTCGCCCGGCCGCAGCGCCTTGCTCAGCACGAGGGGCGCGCGCACCGTCATGGCCGGCACGAGCGCGGGCCGTCCCCCGGGCACGTCGGCCTCCGGCACGTCGGGGGCGGGGTCGATGCCGTACGACGCGATGCCGCACCGCACGAGGTCGAACCGGGCGTCGGGCCGCAGCAGCGCCCCGGCGGAGTTGGCGAGGTGCCGCACCTCGGGCCGCAGGCCGGCGGCGTGCGCCACCTCCAGCGCGGCGCGGAAGACCTCCTCCTGCGCGGCGTTCGCCGGGTGCGCGGGCTCCTCGGCGGCGGCGAGGTGGGACCAGATCCCCGTGACGCGCAGGTCCCCGGCCGTCTCCGCCGCGCGAGCCGAGGCCACGAGCGCGGGCCAGGCCTCGGGCAGGGCGCCGCCGCGGTGCAGACCCGTGTCGACCTTCAGCTGGAGCCGGGCGGGCCGGCCGGTGGCCCGGGCCGCCCGCACCACGCCGTCGACCTCGACGGGCGAGTACGCCGTCACGTCCACGCCCGCGGCGACCACCGGCGCGAGGTCCTCGCCCGGCATCGTCAGCCAGCAGAGCAGCGGTCCTTCGTCGCCCGCGGCGCGCAGCACCAAGGCCTCCGCGGGCGTCGCCACGCCCAGCCAGTCGGTGCCGGCCGCGCGGGCGGCGCGCGCCACCTCGACCATCCCGTGGCCGTAGCCGTCGGCCTTGACGACGGTCATCATCGCGGCCGGCGCGACCCGTTCCCGCAGCACGCGGACGTTGTGCCGCACGGCCGCGAGGTCGACGACGACCTCCGGGCGGTCCGCGGCAGACATGGGGGCGATCATCGCAGGCCGACGAGCAGGTCGCGCACCACCTCGGGGATGGCGTCGGCCACCTGCCCGGCGGTGATGGGGCCGCCCTGGCTCGCGTACGTCGCGGCCGCCCCGTGCAGCCACGCGCCGGCGGAGGCGGCGTCGTACGGCGTCAGCCCGGCCGCGAGCAGCGCGCCCACGAGGCCGCCCAGCACGTCGCCGGCCCCCGCGGTCGCGAGCCACGGCGTGCCGCTCGCGACGACGCGCGCCCGGCCGTCGGGGCGGGCGACGACGGAGCGGCGGCCCTTCAGCAGCACGACGGCGTCGTGGCGCTCGGCCGCGCGGCGGGCGTGGGTGAGCTGGTCGGCCTCCACCGCGGCGCGCTCGACGCCGAGCATCGAGGCCAGCTCGCCGGCGTGCGGCGTCAGCACGGCCGGCACGGGCAGGCCCTGCTCGGGGTCGACGTGACGCAGGGCCTCCGCGTCGACGACGACGGGCACCCCGTCGGCGAGCGCGGCCCGCAGGGCGGCCCCGGCGCGCTCGTCACCGCCCGAGCCGACCGTCCAGGCCTGCACGCGGCCGACCCCGACGACCTCGGGGTGCACGTGCCGCACGCGGTCGAGCACGGCCGGGTCCCCGACGTAGCGCACCATCCCGACGAGGCCGGTCGCCGCGCCCGCGACGGCCAGCAGGCCGGCGCCCGGGTAGCGTCCCGACCCGGCGCGGACGCCGACGACGCCCCGCACGTACTTGTGGGCGTCCGGCGCCGGCCGGGGCAGCAGGGCCGCGACGTCCGCCGCCTGCAGCGCCTCGACCTCGGCGAGCGGCAGGTGCGGGCCCAGCCCGATGTCGACGAGGTGCACCGTGCCGGCCGCGGCCGCGGCCGGGTCCACGAGGTGGGCGACCTTGTGGGTGCCGAACGTGACGGTCAGGTCGGCCCGCACGTGGTCGGCCTCCGGCAGGCGCCCCGTGTCGACCTCGACGCCGCTGGGGACGTCGACGGCCACGACCTTGACGCCCGACCCCGCGGGGGCCAGCACCTCGAGCGCGCGCCGGGCGTCGGGGCGGAGCCCGGGACGACCGCCGATGCCGACGATGCCGTCCACCACGACCTCGGGCAGCCGGCGTCGCGCGCCGGCCCCGTCGTCCTCACCCAGCCCCCGCCGCACCCGGCCGCCGGCCGCGCGCAGCGCCGCCAGCCCCGCGGCGTGCACCTCGTCCGCCAGCAGCACGGCCTCGACCGCGACCCCGCGGCGGGCGAGGAGCGCGCCGGCGAGCAGGGCGTCCCCGCCGTTGTCCCCGCCGCCCACGAGGAGCGTGACCCGGCGCCCGTAGGCGGAGCCGAGCAGCCCCACGACCGCGTGCGCCAGACCGGTGGCCGCCCGCTGCATCAACGTGCCGGCGGGCAGACCCACCGCGAGCGCCGCCTCCGCGGCCCGGACCTGCTGCTGGGTGTGCGCCGACCTCATGGGGTCACGCTATCGACCCGGCGCGCTGGCGGGACCTGGCACGGTGGGGGGATGACGCACGACGCCTCGTCCCCCACCGCCGACGTCGCCGTGATCGGCGGCACCGGCTTCTACTCCTTCCTCGACGACCCGCGCGAGGTCACGGTCACCACGCCGTACGGCGAGCCCTCCGCCCCCGTGTCCGTCGGCACCGTGGCGGGTCGCTCCGTGGCGTTCGTGCCGCGGCACGGCCCGCACCACGAGTTCCCGCCGCACCGCATCAACCACCGCGCCAACCTCTGGGCGCTGCGCTCGCTGGGGGTGCGGCAGGTGCTCGCGCCCTGCGCCGTCGGCGGGCTGCGGCCCGAGGTGGCGCCCGGCGACGTCGTCGTGCCCGACCAGCTCGTGGACCGCACGTCGGGCCGGGTGCAGAGCTACGTCGAGACCGGCGCCGTGCACCTGCCCTTCGCCGACCCCTACTGCGCGGGGGTGCGGGCCAGCGTGCTCGCCGCGGGCGAGGCGACCGGCGGCGGGGCCGAGCGCGGCATCGTCGACGGCGGCACGATGGTCGTCGTCGAGGGCCCGCGCTTCTCGACGCGCGCCGAGTCGCGCTGGTTCGCCGACCAGGGCTGGACGCTCGTGAACATGACGGGCCACCCCGAGGCGGCGCTGGCCCGCGAGATGCGGCAGTGCTACGCCGCCATCGCGCTCGTCACCGACATGGACGCGGGCGCCGAGGGCGGCGAGGGCGTCGGCCAGGCCGAGGTGTTCGAGCGGTTCAAGGCGAACCTCGACCGCCTGCGGGGTCTCCTCACGGCGACCATCGAGCGGCTCCCCGACCCCGACGGCTGCAGCTGCTCGTCGTGGGCCGACGACGTCGAGCTCACCTACGACGTGCCCGGACCCGCCTGATGCGCGTGCTGCTCACCGGCGCGGCCGGGTTCATCGGGGGCGCGATCGCCGACGCGCTGGCCGAGGCGGGCCACGAGGTCGTGGGCGTCGACCTCATGCTCCCGCAGGCGCACGGCTCCGCGGAGGCGCCGCCGGGCGTCCACGTGCACGACGTGCGCCGCCCCGAGGTCTGGCCCGCGCTCCTCGAGGGCGTCGACGCGGTGTGCCACCAGGCGGCCGTCGTCGGGGCAGGCGTGAAGGTCGCCGACCTCCCCGACTACGCCTCCCACAACGACCTCGGCACCGCCGTGCTGCTGGCCGCGATGCACGAGGCCGGCGTCGACCGCCTCGTGCTCGCCTCCTCGATGGTGGTCTACGGCGAGGGCCGCTACACGTGCCCGGAGCACGGCGACGTGAGCCCGCCCCCGCGGCCGGTCCCGGCGCTCGAGGCGGGCGACTTCGAGGTGCCGTGCCCCGTCTGCGGCGGGCCGCTCGACTGGGCCCTCGTCGACGAGTCGGCACCGCTGGCCCCCCGGGGTGCGTACGCCGCGAGCAAGGCCGCGCAGGAGCACTACGCCGCCTCGTGGGTGCGCCAGGCCGACGCCGCGGCGGTGGCGCTGCGCTACCACAACGTCTACGGCCCGCGGATGCCGCGGGACACGCCGTACTCGGGGGTGGCGGCGATGTTCCGCTCCTCGCTGGAGCGGGGCGAGGCGCCGCGCGTCTACGAGGACGGCGCCCAGGTGCGCGACTTCGTGCACGTCGCCGACGTGGCGCGGGCCAACGTGGCCGCGCTCGAGGCCGTGGTGGCCGCCGAGCCGGGCCACTGGGCGGCGTACAACGTCGCGTCGGGCCACCCCGTCACCATCCGCGAGGTCGCCGAGCTCGTCGCGACGGGCACCGAGGCCGGGCTCGCGCCCGAGGTCACCGGGCAGTTCCGCCCCGGCGACGTGCGCCACGTCGTCGCCTCGCCCGAGCGGGCGGCGGCCGAGCTCGGCTTCCGCGCGCAGGTGCTGCCCGCCGACGGGCTGCGGGCGTTCGCGACGGCGCCGCTGCGCGCCTGAGGTGGCGCCGCCGCGGGCCCGCGGCTCACCAGCTGGTGTAGAGGAGGTGCTCCAGGACGAGCGCCAGCACCACCTGCAGCCCCAGGGCCGGGGTGCGCCAGCGGGCCGGCAGGAGGGCGAGCGAGAGCGTCAGCCAGGGGATGAACGGCAGCCAGATCCGCTCCACCTCCGCCTTGCTCATGCCCGAGGCGTCGGCGGCGAGGACGCAGGCGAACCCGCCGCCCGCGAGCCACAGCAGGGCCCGCAGGTCGGGGCCGGGCCCCGGCTCGTCGCTGCGCCGGGCCCGCAGCGCGGCCGCGACGTGGGCGCCCCAGGCCCCCGCGCCGGCGCCGACGGCGAGCCCCGCGCTGAGCAGCAGCGCGGCGAGGTTCCCCCACGCCCAGTACGACGCGGGCCGCAGCGTCGCGATGCCCGCCCAGTAGCGCTCGACCAGCACGGGGTAGGCCTCCCACCACGCGAACCCGGCCGCGGCGAAGAGGAGCACCACGACGAGCGCGGTGGCGGCCGCCACGGGCAGCGGGCGCCACGAGCGCGCCACGAGGAGCACCGCGAGGGCGACGAGCCCGATGAGCGGCATGCCGTAGGACATGAGCACGCCCAGCCCGAGGAGCACGCCGGCCAGGCCCGACCAGGCCAGGCCGCGCCAGGCCAGCCAGCCGCCCGTGCGGCTCGCCCGCGCCCCGGCCGCGAGGCACGCGAGCCCCCACGCGGTCGTGACCGCGATGACGGCGTCGCCCGAGGTGGCGAGGTAGACCGCGGACGGGGTGAGGACGAGGAACGGCGCCGCGCGGCGGGCCGCCGCCTCGGCCCCGAGCACCCGGAGGGTGACGAGCACGGCGGGCGCCAGCGTCGCGGCGAGCAGCACGACCACGACCGCGGCGGCGAGGTCACCGCCCAGGCCCAGGCGCACGAGCAGCACGAAGAAGAGCGTCATGCCCGGCGGGTGGCCCGCCACGTGGGTGGGCCACTGGCCCTCGGACTCGTCGGGGATCCGGGCGGTGAAGCCCTGCAGGAACGCCCCCACGTCGTCGACCGCGCGCGCGGTCGGGAGGTACTCGTCGTCCGCGCCCAGCTTGCGCGTCAGCCCGCTCTCCCCGTCGGTCAGCGCGAGCGCCAGCAGCCAGGCCAGCCCCGCGCCGTACGCGACGAGCAGGAGGCCGCGCCAGCCCAGGCGGTCCGCGAGTCGACCGCCCCAGGCGACGCCGGCTGCCGCGAGCAGGAGGGCGGGCACGGTCCCGACCCCCACCCCGGGCCGCCAGAACCCGTGCAGCGGCGGCAGGTCGCCGGAGACCTGCGCCCTCGCGGAGCGCGCCCACACCTGCCAGTCGACGGCGGGCGGCACGACCAGCGCGGCCAGCACCAGCAGGGCGGCCACCACCAGCCCCACCCCGGCCGCCGTCGCGACGGTGCGGGGCCGGGGGCCCGCGGCGGGCGCGGAGGTCGAGGTCGGGGGGAGGTCGGCCATGCCGGTCACCCTAGGCAGCGACCGGTTGGGCGAGGGGGCCCCGCGCACGGCCGCGTCGACCGGGCGTCGCCCAGGCGCCACCTACTGTTGGCTGCTGTGACACCCCCCTCCTCCTCCGGGGACCTCCCCGCCGGCGCCTGCGACCTGGTGCTGCCGTGCCGGGACGAGGCGGCCGCGCTGCGGCACCTGCTGCCGATCGTCCCCGACACGTTCTCCGTGGTGGTGGTCGACAACGGCTCGCGCGACGGCACGGCGGACGTCGCCCGGTCGCTGGGCGCCCGAGTGGTGGCCGAGTCGACCCCGGGGTACGGCGCCGCGTGCCACGCCGGCCTGCTCGCCGCGACCGCCGACCTCGTCGCGTTCATGGACGGCGACGGCTCGTTCGACCCCGCCGCCCTGCTGCCCCTGGTCGAGGACGTGCGCTCCGGGCGCGCGGACATGGCGGTCGGGCGCCGCCGCCCGGTCGGGCGCGGCGTGTGGCCGTGGCACGCCCGGGCCGGGAACGCGCTGGTCGTCGCCTGGCTGCGGCGCCGCATCGGCATGCAGATGCACGACATCGGGGCCGTGCGGGTGGTGGGGCGCACCGCGCTGCTCGACCTCGGCGTCGAGGACCGGCGCTTCGGCTACCCCGTCGAGCTGGTCGACCGGGCCGTGCGCGCCAGGTGGCGCATCGCCGAGCACGACGTCGCCTACCACCCGCGGGCCGAGGGCACCCGCTCGAAGGTGTCCGGCTCCGTGCGCGGCACCGTCCGCACCGCCCGCGACTTCTGGCGGGTGCTCTCGTGAGCGAGGGGCCCCCGCAGCCCGCCCACGTCCTCGTCGTCGCGAAGGCGCCCGTCCCGGGCCTGGCGAAGACGCGGCTGGGCGCCGAGGTCGGCATGCCCGAGGCCGCGGCGCTCGCCGCGGCGGCGCTGCTCGACACGCTCGAGGCGGCCGAGGCGTACGCCGGCCCCCACCGCTGCCACGTCGCGCTCGCCGGCGACCTGGCGGAGGGCGCCGAGACCGAGGCGCTGACGACGGCGCTGGCCGGCTGGACGGTGCGGCCGCAGGTCGACGGCGACTTCGACGAGCGGCTCGCGGCGGCGCACGCCGCCGTGCCCGGCCCCGTCGTGCAGGTCGGCATGGACACGCCCCAGGTGACCCCGGCCCTCCTCGCCGAGGTGGCCGCCGGCCTCGCCGACCACGACGCGGTGCTGGCCCCGGCGGCCGACGGCGGCTGGTGGGCGCTGGCCCTGCGCGACCCGCGCGACGCGGCGGCCCTGCGGGGCGTGCCGATGTCGACGGCCGACACCGGTGCCGCGACCCGCGCGGCGCTCGAGGCGGCCGGGCTGAGCGTCGCCACGGCGCCCGAGCTCGTCGACGTCGACGAGGTGGGCGACGCCCGCACGGTGGCCGCGGCGGCGCCCGCGACCCGCTTCGCCCGCGGCTGGCGGGCGGCCACCGGGCACGCCGACCCATCCGCTTCCGCCGCGGCGTCGAACCCCACCCCATGCGCACGTCACGACGACCCGGCGGGAGGAGGTGCCCGATGACGGAGCTGTCCTTCTCCGAGCTGTTCGCCCGCGCCCTCAACGGCACGCCCTGCACGGTGATCGGGGCCGCCGACGCCTCGGGCGACGCCCCCGAGGCGCTGCCGGTGGGCGAGTGGCGCCGCCCCGCCCAGAAGTCCGACCTCGCCGTGCTCGACCTCTGCGAGGGCGTGACGATCGACGTCGGCTGCGGACCGGGTCGGATGGCGGCGGCCCTGGCCGAGCGGGGCCACGACGTGCTCGCCATCGACGTCGTCGCCGAGTCCGTCCGCCTGGCGCGCGAGCGGGGCGTGGTGGCGATGCAGCACGACGTCTTCGAGGCGCTGCCCCACGAGGGCCGCTGGACCACCGTGCTCCTGGCCGACGGCAACGTGGGCATCGGCGGCGACCCGGCGACGTTGCTGCGCCGGGTGCGCGAGCTGGTGGAGCCCCGCGGCCGCGTCGTCGTGGACCTCGCCGGTCCGGGCGTGGGCATCGCCTCTCGGTGGGCCCGCCTGCAGTGCGGCGACGACGTCAGCCGCCCCTTCCGCTGGTCGGTCGTCGGGGTCGACGCGATCGAGGATCTGGCCCGCGCGGCCGGCCTCGAGGTCCTCACCCTCCACGTGGTCGACGACGACGAGGACGAGCGGTGGACCGCCGTCCTCGGCAACCCCGCCCCCGCCACCGGGTCCGGCGCGTCTTCGTGAGCCGGCCGGCCGTGCCCACCGAGGCCGCTTTCACCTCGCGGCTGCGGAGCGCGGCCGTCGCGGCCCGGGTGGGCGCCGTCCTCGGCGTCTGCTTCGCCGTCTGCTTCCTCACCGGGCTCGTCAGCCACTGGGCGCAGCTGCCCCGGCCCGCGGTCCCGTTCCCGACGTCCCCCGCGTGGGGCTACCGGGTGACCCAGGGCCTGCACGTCATCAGCGGCATCGCGTGCGTGCCCCTCCTGCTCGTCAAGCTCTGGTCCGTGCAGCCCCGCCTGCTGCGGCCCGTGCCCCGCGGCACGCGCCGGCGCCTGCTCGAGGTCGCCGAGCGCGGCTCCATCGGCGTGCTCGTCGCCGCCGCGATCTTCCAGCTCGCGACCGGCCTGGCCAACGCCGCCCGCTGGTACCCCTGGCAGGACTTCTCCTTCCGCACCACCCACTTCGCCGTCGCCTGGGTCGCCATCGGCGCCCTCGTGCTGCACGTCGCCGTCAAGCTGCCCGTCATCCGCGCCGCGCTCGGCGCCGACGTCGACGACACCGCCCTCGACCGGCCGACCGCCACCCGGGCCGACGCCCTCTCGCGGCGCGGGCTGCTGCGCACCACGTGGGCCGCGGCCGGCGTCGCCGTGCTCGCCACCGCCGGCAGCAGCGTCCCGTGGCTGCGCGACGTCTCCGTGCTCGGCGTCCGCTCGGGCGACGGACCCCAGGGCGTGCCGATCAACACCTCGGCCGAGCGCGCGGGCGTGCGGGCGGCCGCGAGCGACCCGGCGTACCGGCTCGAGGTGGTGCACGGCGAGCGCACCGTGCTCCTCACCCGCGCGGACCTCGCGGCCCTCCCGCAGCGCACCGAGACCCTCCCCATCGCCTGCGTCGAGGGCTGGAGCGCGTCGGGCACGTGGGGCGGGGTGCGGCTGCGCGACGTGCTCGACCTCGTCGACGCGCCACGCCGCCCGCACGTCGTCGTGACCTCGCTGCAGGAGTCGGGGCCCTACCGGCGCACCGAGCTGCCCGGGAACTTCGCCGACGACGACCGCACTCTGCTGGCCCTCGAGCTGTCCGGCGAGCCGCTGACGCTCGACCACGGCGCCCCGACGCGCCTCATCGCGCCGAACCGGCCCGGCGTGCTGCAGACCAAGTGGGTCACCCGTCTGGAGGTGCGGTCGTGACGGCGGTCCGCGGGGTGCTGGGGGCGCTCGGCGTCGGGCTGGCGGCGTACGGCGCGTTCCTCCTGCTCACGCGCCAGGAGGGGCCGCAGGTGCTCGACGTCGCCCTGTGGTTCGTCGTCGGCGTCGTGCTGCACGACGCCGTGCTGGCCCCCCTCGCGGGGGCGGTGGGGTGGGCGCTGCCCCGCGTGGTGCCCGGGCCCGCCCGCGCGCCCGTCGCCGCCGGTCTCGTCGTGCTGCTCACCGTGACGCTGGCCGCGGTACCGGTGCTCGGCCGGTTCGGCGCGCTGCCCGACAACCCCACGCTGCTCGACCGGCCCTACGCGGCGGGCTGGGGCGTCCTCGCGGGTCTCGTGACCGCGGCCGTCGTGGCGGGCACGGTCGTGCGGGCCCGGCGCGCCTAGGCGCGGCTAGCGCTCCAGCACCACGAACGCCGTCGCGACCCCCGCGTCGTGGCTCAGCGACACGTGGGAGTCGCGCACCCCCAGCGCCGTGGCGCGGGCCAGCACGGTGCCCCGCAGGGCGAGGTACGGCGCCGCGCCCGCCTCGCGCAGCACCTCGGCGTCGTGCCACGCGAGGTCGCCGGGGGCGCCCAGGGCCTTGGCGAGCGCCTCCTTGGCGGCGAAGCGCGCGGCCAGCGACTCCAGCGAGCGGCCCGCGACCTCGGCGGGGGTGAAGAGCCGCTCGCGCAGGCTCGGGGTGCGCTCCAGGGAGGCACCGAACCGGCCGACGTCGCAGACGTCGACCCCCACGGCCACGATCGGCACGCCCGGCCCGCGCCTACTCGACCGTGACGGACTTGGCGAGGTTGCGGGGCTGGTCGACGTCGTGGCCCATCACGGTCGCGAGCTCGCAGGCGAAGAGCTGCAGCGGCACGGTGGCCACGAGCGGCTGCAGCAGCGTCGGCACCTTGGGCAGGCGGAAGAGCACGTCGGCGTAGGGCTGGATGTCCGTGTCGCCCTCCTCCGCGAAGCAGATGGTGCGGGCGCCGCGCGCGCGGACCTCCTGGATGCCGCTGATCATCTTGTCGTGCAGCTGGTCCCGCCCGCGCGACGGCACGATGCAGAGCACGGGCAGGCCCTCCTCGACGAGCGCGATGGGGCCGTGCTTGAGCTCGCCGGCGGCGAAGCCCTCCGCGTGGAGGTAGGCCAGCTCCTTCAGCTTGAGCGCACCCTCGAGCGCGACCGGGTAGCCCGCGTGGCGCCCGAGGAACAGCACGGAGGTGGCGTCGACGTGCTCCCCGGCGAGGTCGTAGACCTGCTGGGCGCGGTCGAGCACGTCCTGGATCTGCGCCGGGACGGCCTCGAGCTGGCGGACCACCTGGTTGATCTCGTCGCCGTACCGCGTGCCCTTGACCTGGGCCAGGTAGAGGGCGAGCAGGTAGCACGCGACCAGCTGGGTGAGGAAGCCCTTGGTGGAGGCGACCCCGATCTCGGGGCCGGCGTGGGTGTAGATGACCGCGTCGGACTCGCGGGGGATCGTCGAGCCGTTGGTGTTGCAGATGGCCAGGACGCGGGAGCGCTGGGTGCGTGCGTGCCGGATGGCCTGCAGGGTGTCGGCGGTCTCGCCGGACTGGCTGATCGCGACGACGAGCGTCGAGTAGTTGAGGATCGGGTCGCGGTAGCGGAACTCGCTCGCCAGCTCCACCTCGACCGGGATGCGGCACCAGTGCTCGATGGCGTACTTCGCGACCATGCCGGCGTAGAACGACGTGCCGCACGCGATGATGATGATCTTGTCGATGTCGCGCAGCTCGTCGTCGCTCAGGCGCACCTCGTCGAGCTGGAGCCGGCCCTGGGCGTTCGTGCGGCCGAGCAGCGAGTCGGCCACGGCGCGCGGCTGCTCGAAGATCTCCTTGCGCATGAACCAGTCGTGGCCGTCCTTCTCGGCGGCCGAGAGGTCCCAGTCGACGTGGTACTGCCGGCCCTGCGCGGGGACGCCGTCGAAGCCGGTGACCTCGACGCCCTCGCGGGTGATGGTGACGACCTGGTCCTGGTCGAGCTCGAGGGCCTCGCGGGTGTGCTCGATGAACGCGGCGACGTCGGAGCCGAGGAAGTTCTCGCCGTCACCGAGGCCGACCACCAGCGGGGAGTTGCGGCGCGCGGCGACGACCCGGTCGGGGTCCAGCGCGTCGACGGCCACCAGCGTGAAGGCGCCCTCGAGGCGCGAGCACACGCGCTGCATCGCGACCGTCAGGTCCTCCCCCGACGCCAGCTGCAGCTCGAGGAGGTGGGCGGTGACCTCGGTGTCGGTCTCGGAGACGAGCGCGATGCCCTCGTCCTCGAGCCGCTTCCGCAGCGCCGCGAAGTTCTCGATGATCCCGTTGTGCACCACCGCGAGGCGGCCCTGGCTGCCGAGGTGGGGGTGGGCGTTGACGTCGGTGGGGGCGCCGTGGGTGGCCCAGCGGGTGTGGCCGATGCCGGTGGTCGAGGTCGGCAGTGGCGTCTCGGCGATCGCCTTCTCGAGGTTCGCGAGCTTGCCCGCCCGCTTGTCGACCGCCAGCGCGCCCTCGTGGACCAGCGCGATGCCCGCGGAGTCGTAGCCGCGGTACTCCATCCGCCGCAGACCCTCGATCACGACGTCCTGGGCCGAACGCTGACCGACGTACCCGACGATTCCACACATAGCGGCTGAGTCTACGGCGCCTCCGGGCTTTTCCCGGGACCCGCGACTCCGGGCCCCGGTGCCGTCGCGGCGGGACGGCGTGCTGCAACAATGCCCCCCATGTCTGCCGCCGGCGACGTGGTGCACCTCGACCACCACGGACGCGAGCCCGCCTCCCCGTACGTCGAGCTCGACCGGTCCGCGTGGGCCGGGCTGGCCGACGCCACGGAGAGCCCGCTGACCTACGCCGAGATCCGCCGGCTGCGGGGCCTGGGCACCCACCTGGACCTCGACGAGGTGCAGCAGATCTACCTGCCGCTCTCGCGGCTCCTCAGCCTCTACGTCGAGGCGAACGGCCAGCTGCACCGGCGCACCGAGGGGTTCCTCGGGCGCCCGCAGCCCCGCCGTACCCCGTTCGTCATCGGCGTCGCCGGCTCCGTCGCGGTCGGCAAGTCGACGACCGCCCGCGTGCTGCAGGAGCTGCTGGCCCGCTGGCCCGAGCACCCCAACGTCGCGCTGGTCACGACCGACGGGTTCCTCCACCCCAACGCAGAGCTGGAGCGCCGCGGGCTGCTGGGGCGCAAGGGCTTCCCGGAGTCCTACGACCGCCGCGCGCTGCTGCGCTTCGTCGTCGACATCAAGTCGGGCCGCGACGAGGTCGAGGCGCCGATCTACTCGCACCTGTCCTACGACGTGCGCCGCGACGAGAAGGTCGTCGTGCAGCACCCCGACATCGTCATCGTCGAGGGCCTCAACGTGCTGCAGCCCGCCACCGTGCGCGACGACGGCAGCACGAGCCTCGCCGTCAGCGACTTCTTCGACTTCTCCGTCTACGTCGACGCGGCGACGAGCGACATCCGACGCTGGTACGTCGAGCGGTTCCTGCGCCTGCGCGAGACCGCGTTCCAGGACCCGGCGTCGTACTTCCGCAAGTACGCCGCGCTCACCGAGGACGAGGCCGTCGCCGAGGCGACCCGCATCTGGGACGCCATCAACGGGCCGAACCTGGTGCAGAACGTGCTGCCGACCCGGTCCCGCGCCACGCTCGTGCTCCGCAAGGACCGCGACCACTCGGTGCGGTACGTGCGGCTGCGCAAGCTCTGACGCGGGACCGGTCGGGCGCGGGCCGGGCGGGGGCCGGGGTCAGGCCCCGCCGCCGCCCGCCTTGCGCCGGTGCATCTGGGGCGCGGCGCCGCCGGCGACCTCGGGACCGTGGGCCTTGCCCTCGTTGCCCACCGAGTCGTCGGGGTGGTCGTGCGCCTGCTTGCGCGCCAACGCCTCCCGCATCTTGGCCTTGACGTCGTCCGGGGCCTTGTTCGATCCGTTCGATCCGTTCGATCCGTTCGATCCGCTCACGGGTGCCTCCTCGGCTCGCGCGTCGGGCGGGCGCCCGCCGACCTCACCACCCTGTCATCCGTCGGACTGCGGGGTCGAGCGCGTTTTCCCAACGCTGACGCCGACACCCGAGCAGGTGCCGCGGGACGCGGCCAGGGAGACCCAGCTGACGGCCGTCGGCGGCGACAGGGAGGGCGCTGTCACATCGGTGGGTGGTCCCGACGAACCACCCAGCGACTGCGGCGCGTCGAGTCCACGCTGGCGTCGGTCAGTCCGCCGGCTACCGCACCGCGACCCGCTCCCGGGCCCATGCCGCCGCGTGCGTCCGGGATCGCGCGTGCGAGGCGGTCGAGGTCGGTGGATGCCAGGGCGTCGCCTTGTCGGCAGGTGCGAACGCGGCGCCGAGGCCCGGCCGGTCACGGTTGCGGCCGGCCGAAACCATGGTCGACGCGGCGTCCTGCCGCCAAGTAGTGCTCGGTGGTCGAGACCCGCGCCTACCCGATCGACACTCGACAGCGCTGCTCGCGACCGCGAGCCATGCCAGCACTCATCCCGAGCAGGGACCCGTTTCAGGGACCGAGTCCGGACGGGTCAAACGGGACGGTCGGCGCGCGCAGTGGCTGCCCGCCGCGCGCCGGGCAGCGGTGTTCCGTTGAGGGATCCGTCAATGGGACGACGAGTCTGGGGTGCTCTCGCGCTGTTGGGCTAAGGCCGGATGCCGCGCTCGGCCAGCTCTCGTTCTGGGTCCACCGGCGCGCCAGCATCGGGACGGATCTCTAGGTGCAGGTGCGGGCCGGTTACGTTGCCGGTAGCCCCGACGGTGCCGATGCGCTGTCCCGCCTGTACCTGCTCGCCTACCGCTACTTCGATACTGGCTTGGTGGCAGTACCAGACTTCGGTGCCGTCGTTCAGTTCAAGGACGGTTCGTTGGCCGTACGGCCCGGAGGAGCCGGCTGAGCGGACCGTCCCGGCGGCTACTGCGACCAGAGGTGTCCCGGCAGGTGCGGCGAAGTCAAGGCCCGTGTGGGTGGAGGACCATCTCGCGCCGGACTGGCCAAAGCGTCCCGTGAGGCGGTAGCTCTGCAACGGGAGCACCCATCGGTTCGCCTCGCGCTCTCGAGCTTCAATCTCTGCAGCAGCTATAGCCTCCGCGCGCCGCTGACCTATAAGCGTTGCTTGGGCTTGCGCTGCGGCGGTCAGGTTCCCCAGCGCGCGAGCGCGTTGCTCTGCCGCCGCGGTCAGATCCGGTGCCTCGGGGGCGGTGGGCTCGGCCGCGCCTGGGCGCAAGGCCCCGCGGCTCACCCGGTCTGAGCGGTCTCGCAGGAGTGCAGCTTCGCGATTTGAGACGCCCGATGTGAGGTCGATCGCCGGACGCCGGTTCGAGTCGACGAGGGCGGTTGCCCCTGCGGAGCCAGAACTTCCAGTGACGGAAGCCGCCAGTCCGGCGATTATCACGAGCCCGGCGCCGACGACGCCCAAGCGTGCGTCCGCAAATCCGTCAAACCGACGTACAGAGTTCGAGGATGGGGCTCGCGACCCATGGGGCAGCAGGGAGCGTCGTCGCGGCTGAGCGGCGTGGCGGCCAGCCGAGGAGGCGCTGGAAGCAGCGGCGCGCTGCGGGGCAGCCTGTTGCTCGGGCTCGGTCTGGGGCTCGGTCTGGGCAGGCCCCGGACGCCGACGCGTTGAGTGGACTGAGAGCCGGGGCTCGCCGCGGTGCGAGGGCGCTATTGCAGGGCTGGGAAGAGTGCTTCTACGCAAGATGAAATCTCTTTGCTTCCTGTTGTCCCCGGTCGTGGTGGCTTCCGCGCGGCTTCGGCGGCGCGGTTCACACGTTGCGGGGGGAGTGCCATACGACGGCGCCAAAGGCGCACAGCCGGGTATTGACCGACGTCGGAGGGGCGGCGTGGGGGCATGCTCGGAACCACCGCGGGGGGGTTGATGATCCCGAGCATGCGTCTGAGGTTCCTGTCGCCCGCAAGAACGCGCGAGGAGGCGACTGGAATGCGGCCCGCGTGGGGGAGCATCCCACGGGCGACAGATGATTACTGCGCGAGCAACGCGCGCATCACGTCGATCTCGGCGGTCTGAGACGTGGCAATCTGTCCGGCGAGCTCGAGGGCGTCGTCGTTTTGGCCGTTAGCCTGCTCGTCCTCGGCCATCTCGACGGCGCCCTGGTGGTGCTCGATCATCATGGTCAAGAACATCTGGTCGAACTCAGGGCCAGACGACTGATCGAGCGCGTCCATTTCCTCGTCGCTCATCATGCCCTCCATGCCCCCACTCGAGCCGTGGCCCATGTCGGTGTGGTCCATTTCGGCACCGTCGGCCTCGACGTCCCACTCTTCTAGCAAGCCCGTCATGACCTCGATCTCGGGGCCCTGAGCGGCCTCGATCTGCTCGGCCAGGTCAAGCACCTCGGTGCTTTGCGAGCGGCCCTCCGCCATGGCCGCCATCTCGGTGGCCTGCTGGTGATGGGGAATCATCTGCTGCACGAACTCGACGTCGGCATCGTTGTAGTTGGCAGACGGCTCGCTGCCGTTGTCGGCGTCATTCGCGTTGTCTGAGCATGCGGCGAGGGTCGAGCTCAATGCGGTCGCGGCAGCTGCGAGCGCAACCGCACGGAAGAAAGTAGGACGGTTCACGGTCGTTCTCCTTGCTGAAAGGCTGGGGCACCCCCGGACGTCGGTCGTTTGACCGCGCCGGGTTGGTGGATCTGGGCTTGGTAGATCGAGCCCCTCAGCAGCGGATGACGCAGAGTTCGAGACGCGTGCGACCTATGGGCCGCAGGAGGCCGAAGACCAGCACCCCGAGATTGCAAAGGTGATATGGGCGGGCACGAAGCCAAAGAACGCGCCCCAGCCACGAAGCGCCCCGGGCCAGCAAGAGGAGGCCGCCAAGCGCTGCCAACACCGATAAGCACATCATCAGCAGGCCGTGCTGATGGCATCCCTCTACGTCACTAGGGGTCCCTGTCTCGTGCTCGCCGCAGTGGCCATGGCGGTCCTCGGAGGCCCCCGGCTTCCGTTCATTCTCAAGACCGAAGCTGTGTCTCGCAGCGGCGACCGCCTCTGCGGCCGCTGGATCGACCCGGGCCCGGGCAACGATCGCACCATTGATCAGCCCGCCCGTCGCCCCGGGTGCGCTCGTCCCGCCGAGGGGCTCCCCAGCGTGGAGGACCGCAGAAGATGCGGGCTGGCCATGCATGGACAGCGTGTGCATGCCGATCACGCCAGCGACCACAACTGTGCACAACAGCACTAGCGCCCAGCCCGCTCCAGCGGCACTTAGGCGCGGCGAGTAGCGGCGCAGCAGTCGGTCCATCGCGCTCAGCGTAGATGCGAAGACAAGCGCCTGCACAACGCCGGAGCCATCTCCCGGTCGTCGCACCCTTCTTGGGCGATACCCCCGGGGGGTATATGCTGGGGCGACGCATTGCCCGAAAGCGACAGGAGATGAAGGCTGATGGCTACTGCAACGTTCGACGTGGTTGGAATGACCTGCGGCCACTGTGAGGCATCCGTGCGCGAGGAGGTGTTGAGCATCGGTGACATCTCCGACGCCGTTGCAGATGCCTCTCAGGGCATTTTGGTCGTCACAACTGTGGACGTCGTCGGAGAGCAACTCGCGCGCGCCGTAGTCGCGGCCGTAGGCGAAGCGGGCTACACGGCGCAGCCCCGCTGAGTGAGCAGACCCGGGAGAGGGGCCTCGCCCGTGCCCGGGACCGCTCTTGGACCGTCCGCGGGCCGCCGGCCCGGCTCGAATCTCTTCTTCCCGCCTTCGGAAGGCTCACGATGTCCGACCAAGACCACGGACCCGACTGCCCTGTCAACACCCACGGGACTGGCCAAGAGGCCCAGCAACTGCAGTCGCAACTAGTTGAAAACAGCGATTCAGGTGCCCACCCGAGCCCTGGGCTGAGCCACCGAACTGCTGCGGTGGAGCACCCGCACGGTGGGCACGGTGGGCACGGTGGGCACGGTGGGCACGGTGGGCACGGTGGGCACGGCGGGCACGGCGGGCAATTCCGTCGGCTGTTCTGGATCATGCTGGCCTTGAGTGTCCCGGTGGTCGCGATGTCGCCGATGTTCTCGACGCTTGTCGGCTATGACCTGCCTGACCAGGACTGGGCGAGATGGGTTTCCCCCGTTGTGGGCTCGGTGGTCTACGTCTGGGGCGGGGGGCCCTTTCTGCGGGGCGCATTCGACGAGATCCGCGGCCGCAAGCCCGGGATGATGCTGTTGATCGCGCTCGCCATCACCGTCGCCTTCACTTCCTCCTGGGGCGCCAGCGTAGGTCTCGTGCACCAGGAGTTGGACTTCTGGTGGGAACTTGCCCTGCTGGTCGTCATCATGTTGCTGGGCCACTGGATTGAGATGCGCTCCCTGGCTCGCACCAACTCTGCGCTCGACTCATTAGCTGCCCTATTGCCGGACGAGGCGGAACGGGTTCAGGGCGAGCAAACCGTTCGGGTGCCGGCGGGTGAATTGCGCGTGGGCGATGTCGTCTTGGTCCGACCAGGCGGCAACGTCCCGGCCGATGGGCGGGTTGTTGAAGGTCGTGCCGAGATGGATGAGGCCATGATCACAGGCGAGTCTCGGACCGTGCTCCGCGCGACTGGTGACGCTGTCACGGCCGGCACGGTTGCTACGGACTCGGCCTTGAGGATCGTGGTCACCGCGATCGGGGACGACACCACCCTGGCCGGCATTCGGAGATTGGTCGAAGATGCCCAGAATTCGTCGTCTCGTGCGCAGCGCCTTGCAGATACCGCCGCAGCGTGGCTGTTCTGGTTCGCGCTGGGCTCAGCGCTTCTCACTGCGGTCACCTGGACGGTTCTCGGTCTTCCCGACGAGGGTGTCGTACGCACGATCACCGTGCTGGTGATCGCCTGTCCGCACGCGCTGGGCCTTGCAATCCCGTTGGTCGTGTCCATTGCTACCGAACGCGCTGCGCGAGGCGGGGTTCTCATCAAAGACCGCCTTGCTCTTGAGCAAATGCGCTCGATCGACGTGGTGCTGTTCGACAAGACCGGGACCCTCACCAAGGGCGAGCCCGCAGTCGTCGACGTCAGTTCGGACAATGCCGGGCTGAGCACGAATGAGTTGCTGGGCCTCGCAGCTGCGGTAGAGGTCGACAGTGAGCACCCGCTAGCGGGTGCGGTTGTTCGCGCCGCCCGCGACCGCGGAGCGCCCCTCTACCGAGCCAGTGGCTTCACATCCTCACCAGCTGTCGGCGTTCGCGCCGAGATCGAGGGCCACGAGTTCTGGGTCGGCGGGCCGCGGCTGCTGGAACAGCTCAGCCTGGAGGAGACCCCGGCAGCCGTCGCCTGGCGCCACGACGGAGCCACGGTCCTCCACCTCGTCCGCGACCAAACAGTTATTGGCTCACTACAACTGGCAGACGAGATCCGCCCTGAGTCCGCCCATGCGGTCAACGCACTTCGGCGCCGCGGCGTTGAAGTCGTCATGATCACCGGGGACGCAGAGGGGGTGGCACAAGCCGTCGCCAGCGAAGTTGGGATTCAACGTTACTTCGCTGGGGTCCGCCCCGAGGACAAGGCCGCCCTCGTGGCCACGTTGCAGCACGAAGGATCGCGGGTGGCGATGGTGGGCGATGGTGTGAATGACGCCCCAGCTCTAGCGAAGGCCGATGTTGGCATCGCCATCGGCGCGGGTACGGACGTGGCGGTCGCTTCCGCAGGCGTGATCCTCGCCAGCGACGATCCCCGCTCCGTGCTCTCCGTCATCGAGTTGTCGACGCAGTCCTACCGCAAGATGCGACAGAACCTCTGGTGGGCAGCTGGCTACAACCTGGGTGCAGTCCCCCTCGCTGCGGGGGTCTTGGCACCCGTTGGATTCGCGCTGCCAATGTCGGTTGGAGCGATACTGATGTCCGTCTCGACGGTCGTGGTGGCCCTCAACGCCCAGTTGCTGCGACGCCTCGATCTGCGTCCCGAAGCGCACGCCCAGGCCGGCGTCGTGCTTCGAGCTGATGCGGTACGGCAGCCAGGGCTGAACCCATGACGAGTGCCGCAAAGACACTTCTTGCCGCTGTCCTTCTCGTGACCACGGGCTGTGCGGGGTCACAAAGCACCGACTCCGAGCCCATCGCAATCACCCATCTCCACACCGCCGTCCGCGACCCAGTCGACGGTTCGCTGCTCTTGGCGACTCACCAGGGCTTGTACCGTAAACAAGCTGGCCGAGAGGGTGCTGATCTGGAGCTCGTCAGTCCCGTGATGGACCTGATGGGCTTCACCATGGGCCCAGAAGGCACCTATTACGCCTCCGGGCACCCCGTGATGGACCCCGCCTGTAGCGCGGTCACGGGGTGAGGGTGCGACCGGCGTTGTTGCGTAGCCAGGTCGAGGGGTCGTCCCCGCTGAACCCGCGACGCAGACGGCCCTCGCGGCTCGCGAGGACTTTGCTGCGGTGCCGCTCGAGCCCAGCGACCTGCGCCGCGTGGTGCGCTACCGCGCCGACGGGGAGCTGGCGCGACCGACCGAGGTTCACGGACGTCCTTCACTAGCGCTTCACTAGCGCCGTCACGGCGGTTTTCACAGGCCGCTCGTTTCTAGAGGGCGGACGGCTCAATCGAAACGGCTGTGCACGCACGGCCCAACGCCTTGTGCTGCGGGCGGTGCCCCGGGAGGGATCATCGAACGGGACGCTAAGCATCCCCGGGAGCGAGTAGCAAGACAGTCAGTGTCACTGAGAGCATCGGGAAATAAGACGTAAGTTTACATAAGGTAACTTATCGGCAAGCCGGGCATTCGTGATCGAGGGCTGCGCGCTCGGGTGTTGCTTGCAGGTGGTCGACGCATGAGCGACTTCTGCTGCGGGCCGGACGACGAGGCACCCGAGGACAACAAGACGGAGGGAGCGCCTCACGGGCACAACCTCCTGCCCCTGCTTACGCTCTCCCCCGGCGCCACCGAACGGTCCGGCGCGTCCGATGGCGCGCCGGATAGCTCCCTCGCCACCGCTCCCGCGGGGCACACCTTCGACGACGACTGCTGCGGCCCCTCGAGGCGGGCGGCCGACGCGCCCCTCAAGCTGGAGAGGTTCGCTCCGTGGTGGCGCGATCGGGCCCTCCTGCTGCCCGCGATCTCGGGGCTACTCCTCGCCCTGGGCCTCCTGGCCGACCACGTTGTCGACGCCGGCTCCTTCGCCCTGGCCCTGCACGCGACCGCGCTCGGGGTCGGCGGGTGGACGTTCGTGCCCGGAGCCCTGCGCCGACTACGGCGCGGGCGCCTCGGTGTCGGGCTGCTCATGACGATCGCCGCACTCGGGGCGGTCGCGCTGGGAAAGGTCGGCGAGGCCGCAGCACTAGCCTTCCTCTTCTCGATCGCCGAGGCGCTCGAAGAGCGGTCGATGGACCGGGCCCAGCACGGACTCCGCGCCCTGCTGACGCTCATCCCCGACACCGCCCGGGTGCGACGAGCCGATGCCGAGATCGACGTTCCGGCTGCCGAGCTGAGGATCGGCGACCTCTTGGTGGTCAGGGCCGGCGACCGGATCTCCACGGACGGCGTCGTCGTCGAGGGACGCTCGAGCCTCGACACCGCCGCGATCACCGGAGAGTCCATCCCCGTCCAGGTCGGTCCGGGTCAGACCTCACTGGCCGGCTCGGTCAACGGACAGGGGACGCTGCTGGTCCGCGCGGCCGCCGACGGCCGCGACAACTCCCTGACCCAGATCGTGCGACTGGTCGAGGAAGCGCACGCCCGCAAGGGTGATCGCGCCCGTCTGGCCGATCGCATCGCGCGGCCGCTGGTGCCCTCGATCCTCCTCCTCTCCACCCTGGTCGCCCTCGGCGGCCTGCTGCTCACCGATGAGCCGCTCGTGTGGGTCGAGCGGGCACTGGTCGTGCTCGTGGCAGCCTCGCCCTGCGCGATGGCGATCGCCGTGCCGGTGACCGTCATCTCGGCCATCGGGTCAGCGAGCCGTCTGGGCGTCATCATCAAGTCGGGCCACGCCTTCGAACAGCTCGGCACGATCCGAACCGTCGCGTTCGACAAGACCGGCACCCTCACCCGCAACCGTCCCGAGGTGGTGGACGTCCGCACGACTGCCGACTACAAGGAGGTCGACGTGCTGCGATGGGCCGCGGCGCTCGAGGCCACCAGCAGCCACCCGCTCGCCGAGGCCGTCGTCGCCGCCACCAAGGAGAGGGCTCGTGCGAGCGAGGTCAGCGAGATACCCGGGCGAGGCGTCACGGACTTCGTAGACGGCCACAGGGTTCGGATCGGCAGCCCTCGTTGGGTCGAACCCGGACCTCTGATGGTCGTCACCGACGAGCTCGCCGCGGGCGGGATGAGCGTGGTGGTCGTCGAGGTCGACGGGGCGGTCGCGGGCGCGATCGGCGTACGGGACGAGCTCAAGCCCGAGGCGGCGGAGGCCGTCTCGATGCTCCATGAGCGCGGCATCTCCACGATCATGCTCACCGGCGACAACCACCGCACGGCCCAGACTCTGGCGCAGCAGGTCGGGATCCTCGACGTCCGCTCGGAGCAGCTGCCGGCCGACAAGGTGGCCGCGATCGAAGCGTCCGCACGTCTCGGCCCGACGGCGATGATCGGTGACGGCATCAACGACGCACCGGCCCTCGCCTCGGCGAGCGTGGGCATCGCCATGGGGTGGCGGGGTCGGCGGCAGCGATCGAGTCCGCCGACGTGGCCTTCACCGGCACCGACCTTCGCCAGATTCCCCGCGCCCTGGACCACGCCCGGCGCGGCCGACGGATCATGACCGGGAACATCGTGATGGCACTGGCCATCATTGTGGTGCTCGTGCCCCTGGCGCTGCTGGGCGTGCTCGGACTGGCCGGTGTCGTGCTGGTCCACGAGCTCGCAGAGGTCCTGGTGATCCTCAACGGCGTCCGCGCATCCCGCGTACGTCGCGACCCCGACGAAGCCTCGTCCGACCTCCGCCGGAGCGCTCGACCCACGCCGGCACCGGGTGGCGAGCGCGGCGCGACGACGTCGGTCAGGGCAGGGGCAAACTAGGAGCGCGCTGAGGCACCTCCCTGCCCGCGCGAGATCTGGCCCACGAGCCGACCGGGAATGGAGTCTTTCTACTATCGCACATAGTATTTAGGCGATGCGCTCCGCGACCCCACCCCAGAGCACCCGAGGCCACGAGGCCCGAGCGGCCGCCCCGCGGCGTTCCGGGCCTGTGCGTTGGGGGTGGGGGCGATGGGTCTGGCGTCGGCTCACCGCGATGCGTACCGCCGTCATTCTGTTGGTCCTGCTTGCGGTCGCCGCCATTCCTGGTTCGGTGCTTCCCCAGCGCGGGGTGGCCAGCAACCCCGTGGCCGTGAACCGCTTCTACCTCAAGCACCCGGACCTGGCTCCGTGGCTGGACCGGATGTGGCTCTTCGAGGTGTACTCCGCTCCCTGGTTCGCCGCCATCTACGTCCTGCTGCTGATCTCGATGACCGGCTGCGTCATCCCCCGGTGCGCCACGCTGTGGCGGGAGTTCCGCAGCCCCCCACCGAAGGCACCTCGCCACCTCGCTCGCGAGTCCGACTTCCACGAATTCACGGTGGCCGACCCCGACCCCGACCCCGACCCCGACCCCGACCCCGACCCCGACCCGGCCGGCGCAGCGGGACCGCCCGTCTCCCGAGACGGCGCCGCCGCAGCCGCGCTCGACCGTGCCGAGGAGCACCTGCGGCGACGTGGTTTTGCCGTCGTACGAGCTCCCACCGAGGTCCGCGCCGAGAAGGGACGCGTCCGCGAGCTCGGCAACCTCGTCTTCCACCTCTCCCTGCTCATCCTGCTCGTCGGTGTCGCCGGTGGTCGACTGTTCGGCTACGAGGCCCGCGCCGCGGTCGTCGTGGGCGGCTCCTTCACTAACGTCGTGTCCTCCTACGACGCCTTCACCCCGGCACCCTGGATGGATCCCGAGGACCTGGAGCCGCTCAGCTTCACCCTTGACAGCTTCGACGCCGAGTTCGAGGCCGCTGGTGGCCGAGCCGGCGAACCGCGGGACTTCGACGCCCGGGTCACTTACACCACGACCGGGGGCGAAGGCACCGCTGAGGTGCGACCGAACCAACCCTTGGTCGTCAACGGCACCAAGTTTTTCCTCACCGGCCACGGCTACGCACCCCGGCTGACCGTGCGCGACAGCACCGGCGACGTCATCTCATCGGGCCCGACGATCTTCTTGCCCAACGACAGCGTCTTCACCTCCGACGGTGTCGTCAAGGCTCCCGACGCCCAGCCCGAAGGCCTCGCCCTGGAGGGCACCTTCTACCCCACCGCGGCTCCGGTCCAGGACGGGTTGGTCTCGGTGTTTCCCGACCAGCTGAACCCTCGGGTGGAGCTTGACGCCTGGACGGGCGACCTCGGACTCGACGACGGAGCCACCCAGTCGGTCTTCACCCTCGACAAGACGCGTCTGCGCGAGGTCAGGGAGGTCGACGGCACCGTGTGGAGCGCGACCCTTGCACCCGGCGAACAGGTCGCGCTGCCTGGTGGCGCGGGAACGGTGACGTTCAACGGCGTCACACGGTTCGCCAACTTCCAGGTCGCTCGCGACCCCGGCAAAGAGATCTCGTTGGTCGCCGCGATCCTCCTGATGGTCGGACTGACGGTCTCCCTCGCCGTTCCCCGACGTCGCATCTGGGTCCGCGAGAGCGCCGTCCACGAGACCCCCACGCTCGAGATCGCCGGCCGCGCACTCGCGCGCCGCGCGCTCCCCCCGGGAGAGATCGCACGGGTCGCGGCCGCCGCAGCGTCCCCCCCCGCGCACTCCCCCGCACCCCAGCCGAACGCCTCGCCTCCGCATTCTCAGGAGACCCCGTGAATTTCTTCCTCGACCTCGACGTGGCGCGCCTGTCCGACAGCCTCGTCGCCTCGGCCATGGCTGTGCTCGGGCTGGCCTTGCTGGCCTACGCCGCCGATCTGGCGCTCCGGCACCGCCGGACCAGGACCGAGCCCGCCACGGCAGCCGTGCTCGCCCCCGCCTCGATCGGGTCCTCCCACGACGTCCGCGCGGACGAGCACGCCGCACCCGAGACAGCCGCGGCCGACGACCCGAACCCGGTCGACGGCGCCTCGCGAGAACCGGAACGCATGACCGGACGCGCCGGCACGTCGCTGAGCGTGCTTGGTGTCGGCCTCCTGGTAGCAGCGGTGATCGCCCGCGGTTTCGCTGCTGAGCGCGCGCCCTGGGCGAACATGTACGAGTTCGCTCTCACCGGTTCCGCCTCCGTCGGAATCTTCTACCTGGCCTCGCTCCGCCAGGCCCCCGTCCGAGCCATGGGTGTGTGGGTCGTCGGACTCACGCTGCTGCTCCTCGGTCTGGGCACGACGGTCCTTTACACCCCGGTCGACGGGATCGTCCCGGTCCTGGACTCCTACTGGCTGGTCATCCACGTCGCTGCGGCGATCATCGCCGAAGGTCTCTTCACCGTCGGCTTCGTCGCCACCGCCGCACAGATGGTGCGCGCCCGCCGCCGCAGGTCGACCGACTCCCGTCCCCCGGCAGTCGATGGCGCGTCGGACGATCCCTTCGCCAAGGTTGCCCACAACGCCCACCTCGTGGCGTTCCCCATCTGGACTTTCGCCGTCCTCGCCGGGGCGATCTGGGCCGAGAACGCATGGGGCCGCTACTGGGGATGGGACCCGAAGGAGACCTGGGCGTTCATCACCTGGGTGCTCTACGCCGCCTATCTCCACGCCCAGGCCACCGACCGCCGCTGGGCACGCTCCGCGGGCTGGCTCGCCATCGCCGGGTTCCTCTCGTTCCTCTTCAACTTCTTCGGCGTCAACATTTGGCTGCCGGGCCTGCACTCCTACGCCGGAGTGTGAGGCGATGACCACCGCCGCCATGACCACCACCGCCATGACCAGCACCAGCAGGGAGGTCGCTATGCTGGCGCAGTACACCGGCGCAGCGAGCGAGGGCGGCTCGAGCCCCTGGGTCTCCACGCTCGTCCTCGGGATCTTCACCCTCGTCACGACCTTGGTCGTGCTCTACCTGATCGCGCGGGGCCAGAAGTGAGCCGTACCCCTCCCGCCACCCGGCGCCCGCCCCGGTTCCTCCCGACGGCCCTGCTCGCGACGCTTCTCGCCGCCACGGTGTCGTTCTTCCTCGCCTGCGCCGCTCCGACGCCGTCGTACGCCCACACCGATCTCGTCTCCTCCGACCCGGCCGACGGCGCGCAGCTCGAGCAGGCACCCCGAGAGGTCGCGCTGACGTTCAGCGAGGAGATGGATCCGGCGCTGAGCGCGGTGGTGCTCACCGTCGCCGACCGGGTCGCCGAACGTGTGACGGTCACCAGTGGTTCCTCGCCCACCGTCGTGCTCGCCTCGCTGCCCGAGGTCGAGCTCCCGGCCGGGCGCCCGGCGACCGGAGCGCCGGCAGAGACACCACCCCAGTGGCGCGTCGACTACCGCGTCGTGTCCCGCGACGGGCACCCCGTGGCCGGATCCATCACTTTCACTTCACCCGTGCACGCACCTGCGGCCGCGCCGCCGACCGCCGGCACGCCGGCGCCGACGGACGCCGAGGGGCCGGACGGGCCGGCGGCGACATCGACCCCGGCCAACAACGCCGACGGCAGCGGCAGCGGCAGCGGCTGGCGGGGTCCCGCACTGGTCCTCGGGCTGGCATCGCTGCTCCTCGCCGCCGGAGCCGGTGCGGTCGTGCGCCGCGTCCGACGGTGACGGCGCCACCCGAGCCCTCATCGCGGCCGGTGCCTTCCACCGAGGGCGGGCCCCGGCTCGCCGCCCCGGTCGACCGATCGAAGGCCGTCGTGTCAGTGGGTCTGCTGCTCCCGGCCGTCGGCGTCGGTGTCGCCCTGGTCGCGCTTGGGCTCACCGGCGGGCTCGCGCCGCTCGGCATCGTGGGACTTCCTGATCCGGGTTGGCTCACGCGCCTCGGTCTTCCCGCGGTGCAGGTCCTCCGGGACCTCGCCGCGATGGTCACTGTCGGTGCCCTCGCGATGGCCGCCTGGTGTCTTCCCGGGAAGAAGAGTGAGCGAGGACGAGGGCTCAGCACCACGCAGTCGCGCCTGGTCGGGCTGGCCCAGGCGACCGCCTCGGCCTGGGCGATCGCCGATGCGACCCTGGTGGTGCTCGTGTATTCCGACGTGGTCGGCGAACCCCCGGGAGCCCCGGGATTCTGGAACCAGGCGCTCTTCTTCGCAACCGGCATCGAGCTCGGTCAGTACCTGACGTGGGGCACGGCGGCCGCAGTGGTCGTCGCCGTGGGATGCGCGCTCGTCAGGACGACGGGCTCGCTCGGATTCGTCACGCTCGTCGCGCTGGCCGCGCTCTGGCCGATGGCACTGACCGGGCACGCAGTAGGGACACTCGGTCACGACGAAGCGGTCAACCTGCAGATGCTGCACCTGGTCGGGACGGCGGTCTGGCTCGGGGGGCTCGTCGGACTCGTCATCGCCCGGCGGTTCATCGACCGCGCGGACCTCGTCGCGGTCGTGCGTCACTACTCCACCCTCGCGGGCACCTGCCTCGCACTGGTCACGCTTTCCGGCCTTCTCGGTGCCGTCTTGAGGCTGCGCCAGTGGGACGGGTTCTTGTCGTCCTACGGAGTCGTCCTCGGCCTCAAGCTCGCCGCCGTGACGGCGTTGGCGGTGGCCGGCTGGTGGCAGCGGACACGACTCATCGCCCAGCTCGCGGCCGGGTGTGACCGAGCCTTCGTCCGTGTGGTCCTCCTCGAGGTGGCGGTCCTGGCTGCGGCCGCAGGCCTCGGGGTGGCGCTGGCTCGCACGGCCCCACCCCCACCCCCCGGCTCGGACCAGCCCCTGACGACTGCGCAGTCGCTGCTCGGCACCGACATCCCGCCGCCGTTGGACGCGGCACGCTGGTTCACGGGTTGGAGCCTGGACTCGCTCTTCGGCCCGCTCGCCGTGCTCGCCGTCGTCGGCTACCTGGCCGGGGTCCTCCGGCTTCGACGACGAGGCGACGCGTGGCCGGTGCTGCGCACCCTGAGCTGGATCGTGGGCTGCCTGCTCTTCTTGTGGGCCACCAACGGCGCCCCCGGGACGTACGGCCGAGTCCTCTTCAGCATGCACATGGTGCAGCACATGACCATCGCCACGGCCGTGCCGGTGTTTCTCGTCCTGGGCACCCCGGTGACGCTCGCGCTCCGCGCGCTGCGCCGCCGTACTGACGGCTCCATGGGTGCGCGGGAGTGGCTGCTGCGGCTGGTGCACTCCTGGCCGCTCCATGTCGTCGGGCACCCCGTCGTCGCTGCCGGCCTCTTCATCACCGGGATCGTCGGCTTCTACTACTCCTCGGCCTTCGAGACCTCCCTGGAGTCACACACCGCGCACATCCTCATGGTGGTCCACTTCCTGGCCTCGGGATACCTCTTCGCCGAGTGCATCGTCGGCGCAGACCCCGGCCTGCGCCGGCCGCCGTACCCGTTCCGGGTGCTCCTCGTCATGGTCACCTTTGGGTTCCACGCGCTCTTCTCGGTGTCCCTCATGGCCAGCACGAGCGTCCTAGCCCAGACCTGGTACGCGCTCGTGAAGCCACTTTGGGGCGAGTCGTTGGCCGATGACCAGTACCTCGGTGCCTCGCTGGGCTGGGGGCTGGGCGAGTACCCCCTGGCGGTGATGGCCGTCGCACTGATGATCTCCTGGGCACAGGCCGATCGACGCGAACGCCGGCGCTTCGATCGCAGCGAGGACCGCGGCGGCGGCAGCGAGCTGGCGACCTACAACGAGCACCTGATGCGACTCGCCGCTACCATTCCCGACAACCCGGAACGTCCGCGCAGGCTCGATGCCCTGACACAAGCGGACCCCGACCCACCTTCGGGAACCCAGCGAGAGGACGACGCAGGATGAAGCAGCTCGGGCAGCTCGAGGCCGAGGTCATGGAGCTGCTGTGGAAAAGCGAGAGCCGGCTGTCCGTCCACGACGTCCGAGACAACCTGACGCGTCCCCTGGCCTACACGACCGTGATGACCGTGCTCGACAACCTGCACACCAAGAACCTCGTCGGTCGCGAGAAGCAGGGGCGTGCCTTCGTCTACTCCCCCACCCGCAGCCATGAGGAGCACACCGCAGAGCTGCTCGGCAACGTTCTCGAGGGCAGCAACGATCGAGGTGCCGCGCTGATGCACTTTGTCGGGCAGTTGACGCCCGACGAGGTAGCCCAGCTCCAGGCTGCGGTTACGCAGGCCGATCCCGTCGGCAGGTCGACCGACCCGAGGGACGGCTCCGCATGATCGCCGCCGCCGTCCTCCTGACCTACGCGGCACTGGCCGCCAGCGTTGGGGCTAGGACGCTGAGGCGCTGGGTGTGGCTTCAGCGCCACCCCCGCTGGGGAATCCTGGCCTGGCAGACCCTCGGGCTCACCGTGCTCCTGGCGGGCCTGCTCTCCGCGGTGTCCCTCGCGCTCCCGTTCCTGTCGCTCCGCTTCCCCCTCGCCGACGTCATCGGCGTTCCCCCGATCGCTCTCGTCGAGCACTACGCGACTCCGCTGGACCCGTGGCCCGGTCTCATCGCCCTCACCGCCGTGGGAGTCCTCCTCGCCCTTACGACCGTGCGCCTCGTCCGCGACGCACGCGGGCTCACGTCAGAACGGCGGGCTCAACGCGACCAGCTCATGCTCGTCGGCCGTCGCCATCCTGACGGGTTCATCGTGGTGGACCACGACACGCCGGTGGCCTACTGCCTGCCTCGCTCGGCGCGCGGCGGCGCGCCCGCGGTCGTCGTGTCCAGCGGCGCCGTCGACCTGCTGACCGTCGAGGAGCGCTACCTCGTCCTCGCCCACGAAGCCCGTCACCTCGCTGGCCGCCACCACCTCGCACTGACCGTCGCAGGCACCCTGGCGCGGACCTTCGAGCGGATCAAGGTGTTCCCCACGGCACTCGAGCAGATCACCGTGCTCGCCGAGATGGACGCCGACGACGCGGCTCGCACCCCTCGAGAACGACGCGCGCTCGCCAGCGCGCTGGTCACCCTGGGCTGCGGAGCACGCCCTCAGGCCGCCCTCGGCGCCGGAGACACCGCGGCCCTGCAACGAGTACGTCGCCTGGTCGCGACCGAGGTAGCACCTCGCCTCAACCTGGGGCAGGGAGCGCTGGTCGGCCTCGTCGCCTCGACCATCCTTGCGATACCGCTCTCGATCGCGATGGCCCCGGCGATCGAGACGGCCGTTCGCCAGTGCTGCTCGCTCTCGGTCCGACCCGCCAGCTGAACGACCAGCCGCCGGACTCCCGGCGGCTGGTCGTTCAGCCGGTGGTCGGCCACGGGTTGCGCACGCATCCGTCCAGCCCGTAGGTCTGCTGCTGCATCACCGGGGCCGGCTGTCCAGGGGCCGGGCAGCTGACGTGCGGCTCACCCAGAGCGTGACCGACCTCGTGGTTGACCAAGTACCGACGATAGTCCGCGAGATGACCCTCGTAGTCGGGCACACCACCAGTCCATCGCCGCGCGTTGAGAACGACAAGACCACCGTTGCGGCACGAGACCTCTCCGCCCGTCCGTAGAGGGGCGCACAGGCGGTCCGTGGTGTCCGGACTCGCTACTACGATCCGGACGTCCGCGTCTCGTGCGACCCGCACAAAGTCGGCGTCGCGTTCGGCCGCCCAGCCCCGCTCGTCGCCGAGCACGGCATCGATCGCCACGGCTGCCGGTTCCGCACCGAGGGGAAGGCCCACCTCGACCTCGACGGTGTAGTGCACGGTTCGCCGGCCGGGCCCCCGATCGCCGGACACCTCGAGCGACGGCGTGCCGCCCGGAATCGAGGCGACCGCGAACCTGCCCGTGGCGGCTCGAGGGATCTCCACGGCCGTAGAGGGGTCGCCAGGAGGACCTCCCGTGCCGGGTGCGGGCACCGTCGGCGACCGCTCCGACAGAGGGTCGCCCAGCTGCCCCTGACCGGGCCCCTCGACATCGGACGCACCTGCGTCAGCTGCGTCGGCGGGGTCGGGCGCACCTGACGTGGCAACAGCAGGGCCAGAGTCGCTGAGTCTCGCTTCGCGGCCGAACGGAGCGACTGCGACGGCGCCGACCACCAGGACGCAGCAGGCAGACGCCGCGACGACGGGCACGAAGGCATCGCCGCCTCGACGCGCTTGACGACGGCCGTGGCGGTCAGCGCGGTGTCGAGCCCCGGTCCGGGGCGTCTCATTCCGCCAGCGCGTCATCGAGAAGGCCTCGCAGGGTGGACTCGTCGACGGCCCCGAGTACCCGGGCGGCCACCCGGCCCTCGCCGTCGAGCACGAGGGTCACGGGGACCGCCGAGGTCCGCAGGGCCGACCCGAACTTCAGCAGGAGCGCAGCGCTCTCCTCGGGCACGACGCTGTCGTAGGGGATGCCGTACGAGCGCTCGAACGCTCGGGCCGCATCGGCGTTGTCGCGCACGTTCAGTCCGAGGAAGACGACCTGGTCGGCGTACTCGGTGGCGACCTGGGCCAGCACCGGCGCCTCCACCCGGCACGGTCCGCACCAGGACCCCCACACGTTGACCACGGCGACACCGGCCCTCAGGTCGACGTCGGTGACCTCGTCACCACCCAGGGTGCTCGCCCGGAACTCACCGACCTGCTCCCGCTCTGCGGGCTCGTACTGCTGAACGAGATCTCGCGCTGCGCCCCCGGAGCCGGCCGGCCCGGTAGAGACCTCCACCGCGTTCAGTCGCTGGTAGGCCACTACGACCAGCACCAGCACCACGAGCGCGGCCCCCCACGCCCACCACCGGCGCCGGTTCACCGGAGGCCCAGGCGCCTCGGAAGGGCTCGGCGATCGCTCGCCCGGGCCGGTCACAGCGGCGCCTGCCAACCGGCGACGACCACCTGCAGGCTCGCCACGAGGCTCGCCCAAAGGCCAGAGACCTGCAGCACGCCGACTCCGACAAGCATGAGGCCGCCGACCCTGGTCAGCGTGACCGTGCGGGCGCGCGCCCACGCGAACACTTGCAGGGACCGGGTCAGGAAGATCGCGGCGAGCACGAACGGGATCCCCAGCCCGATGGCGTACGACATCGTGAGCAACGCCCCCCGACCGGCCGTCGAGGTCGTCGTGGCCAGCGTCAGCACCGCGGCCAGCGCAGGCCCGATGCACGGCGTCCACCCGATGCCGAAGACCGCCCCGAGGAGCGGAGCGCCGGCCAGGCCGACCCTCGGCGTGACCCGTGGCCGGACCGTCCGCTGCAGACCCGGCAGACGGCCCGCGAGCCCCATGAAGAGCACGCCGAACGTGATCGTGACTCCGCCGGCCACGCGCACGATGGTGTCCTGGTGCTGGATGAACCGCGCGCCCACCGCCCCGAAGAGAGCGCCGTAGCTGGTGAAGACGACCGCGAATCCGAGGACGAAGAGACATGCGCCGATCACCGTCCGAGAACGCTGACGACGCGGCGTCACCGCCGGGGCGGCGATGTCGGTCCCCCCGGTCCCCCGGGCGCCGCCGACCGGACCAGTCGGCGAGGCTGCCTCGGCGCCGGCCATGCCCGCGACGTAAGAGAGGTAGCCCGGGACCAACGGCAGCGAGCACGGCGTGAAGAACGACAGCAGGCCAGCCAGGAGAGCGACCGGCACGGCCAGGAGAAGGGAGGCATCGAGGATGACGCCCTGAGCCTCGGTCACAACGCGCGCCTCATAGCAGTCTCGACCAGTAGGACCAGAACCGGACGCCGATGAGGGTCAGCACGACGAGGTAGGCCGCCAGCAGCACCGGAGCCCGCCAGGCGTGGAGCGCCGCGACACCTCGATGCTCGACGATCCTGTGTCCGAACACCCCGGCACGCATGTTGCGCAGCGTCACGAACCAGAACGTCGGCAGCACCACGGCCCACACGACCATGCAGTAGGGGCACAGCGCCCCGATCCGGTAGAGGCTCTGGAAGATCAGCCACCCGACGAAGACCAATCCCAGGGTCACGCCGGCCTGGAGACCGCCCCAGTACCACCGAGCCAGGCCGGCGCCGCCCAGCAACGCCGCGCCGGTCGCGAGGACGACGGGAAACGCGGCCACTCCGATCACCGGGTTGGGAAAACCCAGCAGCGACGCCTGGGCCGACTCCATCACCGACCCGCAGCTCAGGACCGGGTTGATGCTGCAGCTGGGAACGTATCCCGAGTCCTCGGCCAGCCGGATCCGCTCGACGAGGAGGACTGCAGCCGCCACCAGCCCAACGGTTCCGGCAGCCAGCAGCCACCACGCCAACGGGCGATCCGCGGGCCGTCGGCTGGTCGGTGCTTCACTCACCGAGCGCTCTGTCGAGTGCGTCGGCGAGGTCCTGCACGGTCTCGGGCTGGACCAGTCGACCGTCGATGTAGAAGGTCGGCGTCCCCGAGACGTTCAGGCTGTGGCCGTCCTCGACGTCGGCCTGCACCCGGTCGGCGACCTCGGCGGAGGCGTAGTCGGCGTCGTACTGCGCCATGTCCAGGCCGAGGTCCACCGCGTAGCTGCGGAAGAGATCGTCCAGCGGCGCGCTCCCCTCACCCCACGACGCCTGGGTCTCGAACATGGTCTGGTACATCGCCTCGAACTCGCCCTGCCGGGCAGCCGACTCGACCGCTCGGGCGGCGCGCTCGGAGTTGAAGTGGCCCGGCAGCGGGAAGTAGCGCGCCACGAAGGTCACTCGGCCGGCGTACTCCTCGCGGAGCTGCTCCACGACCGGGTAGGCCGCACCGCACGACTCGCACTCGAAGTCGAGGAACTCGACGAAGGTCACGCCCGATGACCCCTCCTCACCGAGGATCCTGCTGTCGGCGCGGACGAGGGGTGACTCGCTGACGGTGTCGTCGACGGTCTCGGTCGGCGTCTCTCCCCCTCCGGTCAGCGAGACGATGGCGACGGCAGCGACGATCAACGCCACGACCGCCCCGATCACCAACGAGATCCTTGTCTGCAAGTTCAACGCCCGTACCTCCGCATCGCAAGCCCGCATCTACTATCAGACATAGTAATACTGGCCATGTGACGCTGCGGGAATCCGCGTTTCAACCCTAGGCTCGGGTCGGCGCCCCGCTGCGGCGGGTTGGTGGTGGCAGCACAGGCCGCATGGCTTGTGGGGCGCGACGCTCCTTAGGTACGTGGGTGACGACCGCGGTCATTACGCCGGTCGTGTCAGCACCTGTGCAGGGTTGGTTGGTCGCCGTCCCCTTCGTCCTCCGATTCGCGGGCGACACCACTCCGCTGCCGGCAGGCGTCCATGGCGCCGCCACACTCCTCGTGCTCGGGGTTCTGGCCGGCCATCTCCTCGCCGTGCTACTTCTCGTCGGTGTCGTCCGATGGGCATCCCAAGCAAGTTCATCGAGCCCCGACGGCAGGTGTGAAGACGCGGATCGCACTCGGTAGGCGGGGATGTTGTCCAGCCATAGCCCCCGGAGCGGAACCGGGTTTACGAACCGGCTCGGAGGCTAGAAGAGCGCGGGCTGATCGGCATCGGGGTCGCCAGCTCGCCGCACCTCCTCGAGCCCGGCTCCGCGCTGCAACGCTTCCCTGAAGGCCCGAGCACGCCGGTAGAAGCCCCGGACATCACGCAGCGGGCTCCCGATGCGGTGGGCGTCGCGTCGCCCATTCCTGACCGTTCGACAGGGCGTCTCCGACCTGTAGGTCATTGACGTTCACGCACAGCGGGTTGTCGCATCGGTGGGTCAGCATCGGCGCCGCCTCAAGCGCCGCTCGGCCGTGCGCGAGCGCGTAGGCGAAGCGGTGGGCGACCACCACATGGTCGCTGCCATCGGCCTTCGATCGCACCCAGAACCGGCCGTGACCGTGACCGGAGATCGCGCCGACCCACCAGGCGCATGACGACCCCGGGATGAGCACGACGTGCGACCAGAACCGGCGCGCAACCCGGTCGTCACCTGACACCGCTTCGTTGACCTCGAAGTCGGTCGGCGTGGCCGCCGGTTGCGACTGTCCCGGGCTGGGGGCGGCTTGTCGTGCCGGTGCGCTCACGTTAGCGCTGCCGCGGTCCAGCAGCGCGCCGACCTGCGGATACGAACTCGGACTCGGCGGGAGCACCCGTTGCTGCCCCGCAGCGGAGGCGAGGCGTTCGGCGAGCACGTCGAGTCGGGTGGCGGTGCTGCGCATCCGAGTAGCCGTCGCGTGGGCGGCGCTGGCCACCAACTGGCGGGCTCGCGAGCGGTCGGTGTTCCGGACCCGTGACGCCGTGACCTTCCCCGTGCTGACGGTTACCGCACGAGCGGGCTGATCGTCGCTTCGGTCGACGTCCCGGGCGGCGGCGTCGCGGGCGGTCCCGTCGGTCATCCGACCGGCTCTATGTCTCGCTGGCTTCGCGGGTCACCTGCAAGCGTGCGAACTGCGGTGCACGGCGCTCCACGGTGGCGGTGTAACGCGCTCATGCAGGCCGGTGACGGCCTGGTCGACCGCGGTTGAGAACGCCTCGACATCCTGGCGGGCGGTGAATAGATCGACGTCCTGGATGGGGCGGATGCTGATGCCGTGCTCGAGGATCGCCCCGGCGCCCGCGAGGGCGAAGTCGTCGCTCGCGATCGCGGACAGGACTGCATGGGAGACCTCACAGCGGAAGGCGCGGGTCGCGTCGTCCTCAGGGGTCACGGCGGGTCGTCGTTCTTGTCGTAGGCGTCGGTACTGGCCAGGAGCGGGAATCGCTCCTCCCAGCCCGTGCGCACCCGCTGGGGCAGCACCAGGTCGTCCCACAGCGCCACCAGCCGGTCACTGTTGAGCAGGCTGCGTTGGATCTCGACGGTGCCCTCGACCACCGCGGCGCCGTAGACCATGCGCTCCACCGCGGGGTTGGCCAGGTCCATCGCCCGGGGGTTGGGCGACCAGATCACCCAGAGGAGCACTTCGACCATGGTCCCTACGGGCCCGCGAAGCTCGTCGAGGTCGGCGGGCACGTCGAACGGCTTCACGTCGCCGAACAGCACACGCTGCGTCACCGCCACCACCCCCTTCTCTCCGTCGATCCGCTGGCCTGCTGCCCAGGGTAGGCGCCGGGCGGCGCGACCGCACTCGACTGAACCCCGACCGACCTTGCTCGCCCTCGTCGGTCAGCAATTTCCGATGAGGACGCGCATGAGCAGCGCGGCCGCCCCCAGCGCGGCGGAGACCCCCATGATCCAGCGCGCCAGGCGCGGTACGGGTTCATCGTCGAGGAATCTGAGGTCGTCGCGGCGTGCGAGGAGGTGGAGCAGCAGGCCGAGCACTAGGCCGATCACCGCCAGGATCACGACGACGTCGAGCGCTCCGACGAGCCTGTCGACGATGGGAGTCGGCGGCAGGCACGCGGGCGGATCGACGATCGGGGGTTGGGCGGTGGTCTGATCGTTGAGCCGGTTCATGCGGCTTGTTTGGCGCGGTCATGGGGTGAGGGTGCGGCCGGCGTTGTTGCGTAGCCAGGTCGAGGGGTTGATGTTGTCGGCGTAGATGGAGCCGTTGGTGGGGTGGACCTCGAAGTGCAGGTGGCAGCCGGTGCTGTTGCCGAGGGACCCGACGTAGCCCACGATCTGCCCGGACTGGACCTGGTCGCCGTCGGCGAAGTCGGCGGCGGCCATGTGGGAGTACCAGGTGGTGAGGGCGCCGGGTCCGGTCTCGATCTTGATGAAGTTCGGGCCGGCCCAGCCGCTCTGTGAGGGGTCGGTGCGCACGACGCCGGCGTGGGCGGCGTAGACCGGCTCACCGCAGGGCAGGGAGAAGTCGGCGCCGGTGTGGGCGCGGGCCCAGTTGCCGCCGGAGTTGCCCCAGTTCTGCCGGTCGATCGAGACCCCGTTGGCGACCGGGTAGGTCACCTCACCGGGTGGGACGTTGAGCCCGGAGCAGGGCTGGCCGGCCTCGAGGACCTCGACGCCGGCGTCGGTCATCTGGGTGATGAGGTCGACCGCGTCGTCCCACAGCGGGGCGTAATGGAAGGGGTCGGCGTTGCGTTGGGTCTTGTGCGCCGCGAGCGTGGGTTCCATGGTCTCCCAGCCCTCGACGCGCAGCAGGGCCTCGTAGAAGTTGATCGAGGACATGCGGGGTCCATCCGCTCCTCGTAGCTGCCCCAGGCGCCGTTGGCGCGCTGCTGGAAGAGCCCGCGGGAGTCCGGGCCGGCGTTGTCGCCGTAGTCGATGACCTTGAGGCTGGACTCGCCCATCGCGGTCATGACCGCGATGGCCTGGGCACGCGCCGGTACGGGGATCTCCTCACCGGCGACGATGATCGCCGCGGCGTTGGCGACCTGCTCGGGGTCCCATCGTTCGATCCCGCCGGTGGGGACGTTGCTGAACTCACCGCGGTGTTGCTGGCGCCCGCCCCTCCTACCGCGCCCCGACCCGCGCGCGGAGCCCGTCGAGCACGATGCCGAGGCCGACGGCGAAGTCGCCGCCGGAGCGGGGGGCGTCGTCGATGGCGCCGGCGCTCGCCGCCTGGAGGTGGGTCTGCTCGGCGACGACGTGGCCGAGCACGAAGTGCAGCAGCGTGCGCGCCCCGATCTCGGCCAGCCCCTCGTCCACCTCGCCGAGCCCCTCGGCCCGGCCGGCGCGCAGCGCGGCGAGGAGCGCGTCGTACGGCGCGGTGGCCCCGGTGCCGAAGGCGTACGCCGTCGCCACGACCTCGCCCCCGTCGCGGTAGGCGAGCACCGCGTCCCGCACCCACCCGCACACGGCGGCGACCTGCGCGTCCCAGGGGGCGGCGAGGTCGGGCTCGAAGCGCGCCCGGGCGAGGATCTCGTCGGCGACGGCGGCGAGCAGCGCCTGCTTGCTCGGGAAGTGGTGGTAGAGCGCGCTCGGCCGCACGCCCAGCTCGGCGCCCAGGCGGCGCATCGACAGGTCGCCGAGCCCGTAGCGGTCGAGCACGTCGACGGCGCGGGCGACGACGTCGGGGCGGTGGTACCGCACGAGCGCCACGACTCCTCCTCGCGGGGCCCGGCAGGCGGACCCCGATTGACCGACCGGGACTCCGACCCTAACCTGAACGCCGTTCACCTGACCACCGGTCAGGTCCGGATCCCCCAGGAGCACCCCGCATGAGCACCCCCTCCCGCACCGGCCGCCCGCGCCGCTCGACCGGCACCGACATCGCGCTCGTCGCCGGCTTCGCCGCCCTCATCGCGATCTGCGCCATCCTCCCGGCGATCAAGCTCGCCGGACCGGTCCCCATCACGCTGCAGACCTTCGGCGTGCTGCTCGCCGGCGCCGTCCTCGGCGCGCGCCGCGGCTTCCTGGCCGTCCTGCTGTACGTCGCGGCCGGCGCGGTCGGCCTGCCCGTCTTCTCCGGCGGCGCCTCCGGGCTCGGGGTCATCGTCGGCCCCTCCGGCGGCTACCTCCTCGGCTTCGCCCTGGCCGCCGGCCTGTGCGGGTTCATCGTCGAGCGCCTCCCCCGCCGCGCCGTCGCGGCGCCCGGCTACTTCGCCGCCGGCCTGTTCAGCAGCGCCGTCTTCATCCACACGCTCGGCATGGCCGGCCTGGTCGTCAACGCCGACCTCACCTGGGCCGCGGCCTTCGACGTCGACAAGGTCTTCTGGATCGGGGACGTGCTGAAGAACGTCGCCATGGCCGTCGTGGCCTTCTCCGTGCACCGGGCCTTCCCCGACCTCCTGCCCCGGCGTGGGGACGGCACGGCCGCCGGGCGCGCGGCCGCCGCACCCGCCGGCACCCCGGCCGGCTGACCACCCCTTGGGTCACATCCGGATCGAGGACGTCGTCGTCCGGGCCGACACGGCCGACGGCGACGTCCTCGTGCTCGACCGCACGACGCTCGACCTCACCGAGCGGCGCGTCGCGCTGGTCGGGCCCAACGGCTCGGGCAAGTCGACGCTCGCCCGGCTCCTCAACGGCCTCGTCGAGCCGACCGCCGGGCGCGTCGTCGTCGACGGGGTCGACGTCGCCGAGGACGGTGCGGCGGTACGGCGGCGCGTCGGCTTCGTCTTCACCGACCCCTCCGCGCAGCTCGTCATGCCCACCGCGCTCGAGGACGTGGCGCTCTCGCTGCGCCGTACCCACCGCGACAAGGCGCGCCGGCGGGCCGCGGCCCAGGACGTGCTGGAGCGGTTCGGCCTCGGGGAGCTCGCGGACCGCAGCGTCCACGCCCTCTCGGGCGGGCAGCGCCAGCTGCTGGCGCTCGCGGGCGTGCTGGCCACCGACCCCGCCGTGCTCGTGGCCGACGAGCCGACCACCCTGCTCGACCTGCGCAACGCACGCCTCGTCGGCGACCTGCTCCTCGGGCTCGAGCAGCAGCTCGTGCTCGTGACGCACGACCTCGAGCTGGCGGCGCGGTGCGAGCGGGCGCTGCTCGTCGACGGCGGCCGCGTCGTGGCGGACGGGCCGGCCGCCGACGTCGTCGACCACTACCGGGCCACGGCGTGACCACCCTGCCGCTGGGCGCCTACCGCCCCGGGCGCACGTGGCTGCACCGGCTCCCGGCCGGTGCGAAGCTGCTCGCCCTCCTCGTGACCGCGGTGGTCGTCACCCTCGTCCGCGGACCGGCGAGCGCCGTCGTGTTCGTGGCCCTGACGGTGGGCCTGGTCGCCTGGTCGGGCGCCCCCCTGCGCCGCACGCTGCGTTCCCTGCGGGGGTTCGCGCTCGTCGCGGTGGCGCTGACGGCGTACCAGGTGTGGACCCGGGGCTGGGCGCCCGCCGTGGAGACGGTCGGCGACCTGCTCGGCATGATCCTGCTCGCGACCGTGCTGACGACGACGACCGCGGTCGACGACCTCATCGACGTCGTCACCCGCGTCCTCGGCCCGCTGCGCCCGCTCGGGGTGGACCCCGCCCGGGTCGGGCTCGCCTTCTCGCTGATGATCCGCGCCCTGCCGACGACCCTGGAGATCGCCCTGCAGACCCGGGACGCGGCACGGGCCCGGGGACTCCAGCGGAGTCCCCGGGCCCTGCTGGTCCCGATGGTCGTGCGCGTGGTCGCCGGCGCCCGGGCGACGGGCGACGCGCTGCACGCGCGCGGGCTGGGCGACGACTGAGTCGCCCCCCGCTGCCCCGGCTCAGGCCGCGACGGTCTCGCCCTCGTGGGCCACGAGCTCGGTGAGCACGGCGAGCGCGTCGGTCACGAGCTGCTCGTCGCCGCTGAGGTCCATCGAGGTCGGCGTGGCCGACAGGCCCTTCTCGAGGGCGACGCCGCCGGCGATGCCGACCGACTTGCGGGCCTCGTCGTGGGCCCACACGCCGCCGAAGCGGCCGAAGGAGGCGCCGACCACGGCGACGGGCTTGCCCTTGAGGGCGCCGGCCGCGTAGGGGCGCGAGCCCCAGTCGATGACGTTGGCGAGCACGGCGGGCATGCGGCCGTTGTACTCGGGCGTGACGAACAGGACGCGGTCCGCGGCGGCGATGGCGTCGCGGACGCGCTCCACGGCCTCGGGGGCGCCGGCGGCGTCGACGTCGTCGTCGTAGAACGGCAGGTCGCCCAGACCCTCGACGATCTCCACCTCGACGCCCTCGGGCGCGCGGTCGCGGAGCAGCTCGGCCAGGCGGCGGTTGACGGAACCGGTGCGGACGCTGCCGACGAGGGCGGCGACGCGGACCGGGGTGGCGGGGACGGTGCTGGTCATGGGTTCTCCTCGGGGAGGGGCGGGTGGGCCGTGGTCACGACTCGAAACGGACCTCGGTCCGAATCCATTCCCGGACCATAGTCCGTTTCTCCGCCGATCGTCTACCCTCGTCCCCGTGACGCCGACCTCGTCCCCCGTGCCGCTGCCCCTCGCGGACGCCCCGCGCGTGCGCGCCGACGCGGCCCGCAACCGGGACGCCGTGTTGTGCGCCGCCGTGCGCCTGGTGGGGGACCTGGGCGCCGACGCCGTGACGATGGACCGGGTCGCCGCCGAGGCGTGCGTCGGCAAGGGCACGATCTTCCGGCGCTTCGGCAGCCGCGCCGGGCTCATGGCGGCCGTCCTCGACGGCTCCGAGACCGGCTTCCAGGAGCGGGTCATCAGCGGCCCGCCGCCCCTGGGACCGGGCGCGGACCCGCTGGAGCGCCTGCTCGCCTTCGGGCCCGAGCGCCTGCGGCAGAACCTGCTCCACGGCGCCCTGCTCGAGGCGGCCGCGGCGCCCCACGGGCGCTCGCTGGCGGCGTACTCCTTCGGGGTGCTGCACGTGCGCTACCTGCTCGCCGAGATCGGCGTCGCGGGGGACCTGCCGCTGCTCGCCTCCGCGCTGCTCGCGCCCCTCGAGGTCCCGGTGGTGCGGGCGCAGGTCGAGGTGCAGGGACTGCCCGTCGAGCGCCTGAGCGCCGCGTGGACGGACCTGGCCCGCCGCGTGGTCAGGCCGGGAGCGCCCCGAGGTGGGCCAGCGCCTGCTTGACGAGCAGCCCGCGGCCGCCCTCCATGTCGGCGAGCACCTCGGGCTCGAGCGCCTCCTCCGGCGTGAGCCACGTGAGCTCCAGGGCGTCCTGGCGCGGCTGGCAGTCCCCCGTCACGGGCACGACGTACACCAGCGCGACCGCGTGCTGCCGCGGGTCGTGCAGCGGGGTGACGCCGGGCAGCGGCAGGTACTCCGCCACCGTGAAGGGCACCGGGTTCGCCGGCAGCTGCGGGAAGGCGGCGGGGCCGAGGTCCTTCTCCAGGTTGCGCAGCAGCGCGCGGCGCACCGACTCGCCCAGCAGCACGCGGCCCGACACGAGGCTCCGGGTCATCCGGCCGTCGACCGAGCCGCGCAGGAGCACGCCGAGGCGCTCGACCTGCCCGAGGTGGTCGACCCGCACGGGGACGGCCTCGACGTAGAGGATCGGCACGCGCCCGCGGGACTCCGCGAGGGCCTCCTGCGACAGCCACCCCGGTGCCGCCTGAGCGTCGACGCCGAAGACGCCGGTGGGCTCGCGCTCGGGTTCGTGGGCACCGAAGAGGGTCATGCGCTCATCCTGCCAGCCCGCCCCTTCACGCGCCCCGCCGGTGCAGCCCGAAGGTGACGCCGTCGAGCAGCGCTCCCCAGGACGCCTCGACCACGTTGGCGCCCACCCCGACCGTGACCCACGACGACTCGCCGTCGCTGGTCTCGATGAGCACGCGGGTGATGGCGTCGGTGCCGTGGCCCTGGTCGAGGATGCGCACCTTGTAGTCGATGAGCTGGAACTTCGCGACCTCCGGGTAGGCCTGGCCGATGGCCGCGCGCAGCGCCTGGTCGAGCGCGTTGACCGGGCCGTTGCCCTCCCCCGTCACGACGATGCGGGTGCCGCCGGCGTGCAGCTTCACGGTGGCCTCGGACAGCGCCTCGCCCCCCGAGCGGCTCTCGGTGATGACGCGCCACGACTCCACCTCGACGTAGGCGGGGCGCGCGCCCGTCAGCTCCTCCACGAGCATGAGCTCGAAGGAGGCGTCGGCCGCCTCGAAGGTGTGGCCGCGGGCCTCGAGCACCTTGACCCGCTCGGTGATGCGGGAGACCAGCTCCTTGCCCTCCGGGCTGTCGACGGCCAGGTCGTAGCCCAGCTCGCGGCCCTTCAGCTCGACGGTCGCGCGGCCCGCCATGTCGGAGACGAGCAGGCGCATGTCGTTGCCGACGCCCGCCGGGTCCATGTGCTGGTAGAGGTCCGGGTCGACCTTGATGGCGCTGGCGTGCAGCCCGGCCTTGTGCGCGAAGGCCGACGTGCCGACGTACGGCTGGCGCGACGCGGGCGGGAAGTTGGTCACCTCGGCGACCGCGTGGGCGATGCGCGTGGCCTCGGCGAGCGCGCCCGGGGGCAGCACCGGCCGGCCGAGCTTGAGCTCCAGCGCCGCGACGACGGCGACGAGGTCGGCGTTGCCGGTGCGCTCGCCGTACCCGTTGAGGCAGCCCTGCACGTGCGTGGCGCCCGCCTCGACCGCCGCGACCGAGTTGGCGACCGCGCAGCCGGTGTCGTTGTGGGCGTGGATGCCGACGCGCCCGCCCGTGGTGGCGACGACGTCGGCGACGACCTCGCCCACCCACCGGGGCAGCATGCCGCCGTTGGTGTCGCACAGGGCGACGAGCTCCGCGCCGGCCTCGTACGCCGCGCCGAGCACGTCGAGGGCGTAGGACCGGTCGGACCGGAAGCCGTCGAAGAAGTGCTCCGCGTCGACGAAGACCTCCAGGCCCTCCGCGCGCAGGTGGGAGACCGTGTCGCGCACCATCGCCAGGTTCTCCGCCGGCGTGGTGCGCAGCGCGAGCTCGACGTGGCGGTCGTGCGACTTCGCGACGAGGCACGCGGTGCGGGCGCCGGAGTCGCGCAGCGCGGCGACCAGCGGGTCGTCGGCGGCGGCCGTGCCGGGACGCCGGGTCGAGCCGAAGGCCGCCAGCCGGGCGTGGCTGAGGTCGAGCTCCGTGCGGGCCCGACGGAAGAACTCGGTGTCCTTCGGGTTCGCGCCCGGCCACCCGCCCTCGACGTACCCCACCCCCAGCTCGTCCAGCAGCCGCGCGATCGCGAGCTTGTCGGCGACCGAGAGGTTGAGCCCCTCCTGCTGCGCGCCGTCGCGCAGCGTCGTGTCGTAGACGTGGAAGGCGCCCTGGAGGTCGAGCGGGGCGGGGGCGGCGGGTGCTGCGGCGGGGGTGGTCATGGTGCGTCCTTCGGGGGTACGGCGGGAGTACGGCGGACCGGGGCGCGCGCGACGGACGACCGGGGTGCGGGCACAAAAAAACCTCTCGGGTCAGGAGAGGTCGGCGCGCCCGGTGGTCCGGGGCGCGCTAGGTAATGACGATCGTCGACGTGGCCACCTGCGGAGTGTGGCACGGAACGCCGGGCCGGGCGAGGGCCTCCCGCCAGGTGGGCGGACGGGCGGCTCAGCGGCCCGGCAGCACGGCGTCCAGCAGGTCGGACCCCAAGCTCGCGGGCGAGGATCCCCACTGCGCGTCCTCCTGCTGGACGAGCGTCCCCAGGCCGGCGACGAGCGCGCCCAGCAGCAGCGCGGCGACCACCCAGGCGAGGGCGACGTCGGCGACCGGGCGCACGGCGGCGGCCAGCGGTCCCCGCACCCGCGCGCCGCCCGGCCCGGTCCACACCCCGAGCGCGAGCGCGGCGCCCGCGGCGGCG